>RFKJ01000338.1 GCA_003694325.1 Deltaproteobacteria bacterium | reverse complement strand
GCCACGTGGCGGGGGGTTCCGACCATCCACCGGATCCTGTCGGATCGCGGCGCCCGGGTGGTGTCCCTGGCGGTGCCGACGACCTGGCCTCCGGAGCCCCTCGACGGCGTCGTGGTGTCCGGCTTCGACAGCCCGGTGGCCACGGCCATCGACGGGTCCTTCTGCCACCCGCCGGGACTGCACGAGGAGCTGCGTCGCCGGTTCGGCGGGATGGCCTTCGCCGACTTCCAGGAACGGCGGATCGGGCCGGGCTGGCACGAGGTGGCGCGGACCCGGCTGCTCGCCGAGGTGGACCGGAAGCGGCGCATCGCCGAGTGGCTGCTGCGACGGGAGCGTTGGGACCTGTTCATGATGGTCTTCGGCGAGTCGGACACCGTCGCCCACCACTTCTGGATGTTCCACGACCCGGCGAGCCCCCGGCACCCCGCGTCCGCGCCCGGCGGCCTCCGGGGCGCGATCCGCGACGTCTACCGGGCCCTCGACCGGGCCCTGGGGGCGCTGGTGGAGCGCGCGGATCCCGATATCCTCTGCATCTGCAGCGATCACGGCTTCGGTGGGGCCGGCGCCCACGTGCTGTACCTCAACCGGGTCCTCGAGGCCGGCGGGTGGCTGCGCTACCGGCGGTCGGTGGCGGTCGGCCGGGGGCGTACCGGCAGCGGCGCCGTCGACGCGGCGCGGACGTGGGCGGTGGAGCGCCTGCCGGTCCGGCTCCAGGAGCGGATCTTCCGGGCGTTGCCGGCGTCCTTGCTGGGGCGGGCGGAGTCCCGGGCCCGGTACGGGGACATCGACCTGCGGCGCAGCCGGGCCGTCTCCGACGAGCTGAACTACGCGGCCACCATCCACCTGGACGTGGAGCCGGCGGATCGCGACCGGGTGATCGAGGACATCACCGCCCACCTGCTCCAGTGGCAGGTCGACGGGCACCGCCCGGTGGTGGCGGTCCATCGGCGGGAGGACCTGTACCGGGGACCCCGGGTCGCGCGCAGCGCCGACCTGGTGGTCGAGCTGGCGCTGCGGGACGGCTACACCTACACGCTGCTGCCTTCGTTGCAGGCCGCACCCGGCCAGACCTGGCGCCGCCTGCACCCGGACGAGTACGTCGGGGGCAAGGGGCTCGGCATGAACGGCAGCCACCGCCCCGAGGGGCTGTTGCTGCTGTGGGGGAGGGGAGTGGAGCCCGGCCCCATCGAGTCGGCGGGGGTCGAGGACGTGGCGCCGACCCTGCTGTCGCTGGCCGGCGAGCCGGTTCCGGGCTGGTTCGACGGTCGGCCCCTGCTGTCGCCTGGCTCGCCGCGTGCCGCGCCGGTCCCGCCGTCGGCGGAGAGCGGACCGGGCCCGTCCCGCCCGCGGGCCACCCGTCCCGACGAGGCAGCGGCGATCCGGCAGCGCCTGGAGCGGCTGGGGTACCTGTGATCGACGCGGCGCGCGACGAGGTCGCCCGGTTGCCCGGGCGGCGACTCGACATCCTGCACGTGGCGGCCTGCCCCTACCCCTCGCCCCAGGGGACCCAGGTCTACCTGCGGGGGCTGCTCACGGCCCAGCGACGGCGCGGACACCGGGTCCGGCTGCTCAGCTACGGCTTCGGCGATGGTGGCCCGACCGGTGGCGTGGAACGGGTCGGCGGGCCCACCGCCCCGCTGTACCACCGGCTGCGCGCCGGGCCCGATCCGGTCCGCCCGTTCCTCGACCTCGCCCTGGCGCCGGCGCTGCGGCGCCTGGACCCGGACGTGGTGCACCTGCACAACTACGAGGCCCCCGCCGTCGATTTGCTGGTCCGCCGATGCACCGGCGGGGCGGGCGGGATCCCCCGGGTCTACACCGCCCACAACCTCATGGAGGAGGAGCTGCCCACCTACGCCCGCACCCCACTCGTCGCCGGGGTGGCCCGCGCTGCGGGTCGGGCGCTCGATTGCTGGATTCCGGCCCGGGCCGACGCGGTGGTCGCCCTCAACCCCCGCACGGCGCCGACCCTGCGCGCCCTGGGGTGTACCTCGGTGCACGTCATCCCGCCGGGCTTCGACTTCGGGGACGTCGGCCGGGTCGAGCCGGCCACCCTGCCGCCCGGCGCCTGGGTGGTCTATGCCGGAAACCCCGATGGATACCAGGATCTCGACGTGCTGTACCGGGCGATGCGCGGGTTGCGGCGGGCCCGGCTGCTCATCGTCAGCGCCGCGCCCCGCGGCGCCTTCGGGGACCGGCTGCCCCCCCGGTGCCGGGTGGTCCGCGCCCGCGACTTTCCCACCGTGGCCCGCTTCCTGGCCGCGGCCACCGTCGCCGCCCTGCCCCGGGGCCGGTGCAGCGGCTACCCCATCAAGCTGCTGGCCTACCTGGCCATGGGGCGGGCGACGGTGGCCACGGAGGGAGCCGTCGGCCCCACCCCGGGGGTGGTGCGCGTCCCGTCGGGAGATCCCGTGTCCTTTCGGGATGCGCTCGCCGCGCTCCTCGACGACCCCGAGCGCCGCGCGGCGCTGGAGCAGGCGGGGCGCGCCCATGTCCGCGCCGCCTGCCGCTGGGACGCGGTGGCCGCGGCCCACGACCGGGTGTACCGCCGCGTGTTGGGGCATGATGTGCAGACGGATGCCGCCAGGCGCTATGATGCGGCCCGGCATCGGTGACCCGCACCCGGCCTCCGGATCCGCACGAGGTGGAGAACATGGCAAGTCAGATTCGCACCGGCACGCTGCTCGCCCTGCTGTTCGCGGCGGGGTGCACGGGCAAGGACCAGTCCCCCTTCGGCAGCTCCGGCGGCTCCAGCACCGATCCGCCCACCACCACCGATACCGGTGACACCGGCGGTGGGGATTCCGGTGGCGACGGCGGCGGGGGCGGCGGTGACGGCGGGGGCGACGGCGGGTCGCCCGGCGCCGGCTTCGACAACCCCGGGGACGTGGTGCCCTTCAGCGACTCCGACGGCCTGGCCAGCGTCGATCTCGTCGACGAGAGCGGCGACAGCAACCAGGACCAGGAGTTCTACCTCGTCATGCTGCGGACGCTCGACTCGGCGCTGGGCTACCAGCTCCGCTACGACAGCGCCGGAGCGGGCAGCGACAAGTCCCTCGACCGCAGTGCCCGGGATTCCGCTTCGCCCCGGCCGCTGCTGTCGCGCGACGACCGCCTGACCCCGGAACGGCGGGCCCTGCGCCAGGCGATCCGGTCGGGTGTGCTGGGGCCGGCCACGCCCCCGCCTCCGGCTCCCTACGACGCCACCGACATCGGCACCGCCCAGCGGGAGTTCCGGGTGCGCAACTCGCTGGTGGACGAGACCAGCTACTCGGCCTCCTCCGCCACCCTGTGGGCCATCGGCGAGACGGTGGCCATCTGGGTCGACGACACGGTGCCCATCGACTGGGACATCGACTGCGACGGCGTCGTCGACGTCGCCGACCCCTACGATGCCTACGGCTTCGACAACTGCGACCTGCAGACCATCGCCGACATCGTGGACGCCAACATCATCCCCAACACCCGGGCGGTGTTCGGCGACGAGTCCGACGTCAACGGCGACGGCCTGGTCAGCGTCGTCATCACGCCGGAGCTCAACGTCATCAGCTTCACCAGCGACGACGAGAGCGTGCAGGGGGCCCTGGTGGGCTCCTACGCCGACCCCGAGGTCGACCTCAACTCCTGGGACGCCGAGACCAACCCGGTCAGCGACGAGCAGGAGGTGATCTACGTCTTCGCGCCGGACCCCTACGGGTTCTACAACCCCTACGCGACGGCGACGGTGGACGAGTACACCAGCATGGAACTCGCCGCGCAGATCGCCCGCTCCTTCTTCGCGCTGGTGTCCTACAACCAGCACGTCCTGGTGGCCGGAGGCGAGGTCGAGGAGGGCTGGGTCAACCAGGCCTTCGGGGCGCTGGCCGCCGACCTGACCGGCTTCGGTGCCGTCTACTTCGACGACGCCTGGGACTACTTGGACGCCCCGCACCTGCAGCCGCTGGTCACCTCCTCCGATGCCGGCACCCTGAGTACCGACTCGGTGGGGGCGCAGTACCTGTTCGCCCGCTGGCTGTACGACGCCTTCGGGGCCAAGACCCTGGCCAGCATCGTGCAGGTGCCGGCAGCGGACACCGGCTCCGACGTGGCGACCACCGGGACGGAGAACATCGCCAACGTCATCGGGGCCGAGTTCTCGGACATCGCGCTGTCCTGGCAGATCGCGTTGCTGACCACCGGGGTCACCGACGCTGACGGCGCGCCCCTGATCAACAGCAAGGAGTATGCCCTCTACGCCGACGCGGTGACCCTGTCGGCACCGACCTCGGACCCGTCGCCGGGCGACTACTACGGAGCCAACGGCTACCAGTCGGGCATCGATATCCGCGGAACGAACCGCTACATGGAGGGGGGGACCACCGATCGGCCGGTCGAGAACGTCAACAACCGGGTCACCACCAGCGGGCCCGACCACTTCACCTACGTGACCGGCAACGAGTTCTGGGGATACCTCGACGGCGAGTACGCCGCCCAGGTGGTGCGGCTCACCAACATCACCTTCGATGAGGCCCAGCTCAAGATCCAGGCAGCCGGAACGGGCTTCGTCGGCGCAATCGTCCGGTGGAACGACCCCGATCCGCTGACCCCGGACCTGACGGTGGAGCGCATCTTCTCGCCGACCTCGGTGGACAACATCGAGCTGCCCCTGCTGCCGGCCGATGGCGGGCGGATCTACGGCGTCGGGCAGATCAGCGAGCCGGGCTTCACCACCCTGGTGCTGGACGACGGCACCACCCAGAAGGCGCCGGTGGCCGACACCGACCGCTGGCTGTTGAGCCTCGACGACTTCCCGGTGGGGACGGACGTCACGGTGGCGGTGCACCTGACCCGCCAGTATGCCGACGACAGCGGGGACCCGGGGCCCTTCGACCCCTGGATTGCGGTCGTGCCGACCAGCCTCGTGCCCACCCCGACCGTGGAGGGCACCAACCGGGGCGCCTGCACCGAGGGCCTGGACTTCCAGTACCCCACCTCGATGCTCGAGTACCTGTACTACCAGCTCTTCACCTCCTCCGACGACGGGTCGGCCACCTGGGTGGAACCGACGCTGGAGGAGCCGTTCTCCTGCGGCACCATCACCGGCGACACCACCTGCGGGGAGGACTGGGACCGGGACGGGATCCTGGATGTCGATGAGCTGCAGCCGCAGAACTTCATCGAGCAGGTGCACGCCATGCAGTGCACCATCTACGGCAACGACACCAGCCTGTTCGAACTGGTCCTGCCCGAGGAGATCATCGACTTCGACACCATCGACGAGGACGAGATCTCCTACTACGACCGGGCGCGGAACCTCGGCGGCATGTCCGACGACTCCGGCGAGGAGGCCTACATGGAGGTGACCCTCACCGGGGGCCAGGACTACCTCGTCATGGTGGGGGCCTACGACTACCAGGGCACCTACGAACTCGAGGTGGTCGCGGTCGATTGAGCCCGCCCACCGGCGTCGCCCCAGGCCGACGGCCCGGGACGACGGCCGGGGGCAGGGGAGGGCAGTGCCCGGTCCCGCTCGGCCCGCACAGGGGGCGGGCTGGCGCGCATTCCAACCGGCGGAGCGGCGCCACGGCAGGCGGTCGGCGACGATCGGACGGGTCGGCGGCCATCGGCGGCTCCACCGGGCACGGCGGGGTGGTAGGGAGGCGACGGCTCTCGATGGGAGGACGCCGTGCGTGACGTGGAAAATGGTCCACCGACGGGCCCGCCAGGGTGGAGGCGGGGGTACGAAGGCGGCCGGCTGGCCCGGCAACCCCCCGCTCCCAGCCGTGGCGATCGGATCCGCAGCGGGGTGCTGTTCCTGTTGACCCTGCTGTGCGTGTACTGGGTCTATGGCACCCAGTGGATGGGAGGAGACCCGTTCACCGACCCGACCACGGCGGCGGGGGCCGCCCGCTTCGCCGGGGGGCTGATGTCGGTGCTGCTGGCCCACGAGATGGGTCACTACGTCGTGGCTCGCCGCCACGGGTTCAGCTTGAGCCTGCCCTACTTCCTCCCGGTCCCCATGGCGTTCGGGACCTTCGGCGCGATCATCCGCCTCAAGAGCCTCCCCCGCACCCGCAGCGCGCTGTTGGAGATGGGGGCGGCGGGGCCGTTGGCCGGGTTCGCGGTGGTGGTGCTGCTGCTGGTCCTCGGGCTGCCCGGGACCACGGCGATGGACCACGTCCAGGTGGTCCTGCCGCCGGGACTGACCGAGCTGCCGCCACCCGAGGCCCCGTCTCCCTCGGTGCTCGACCCCCTGTGGGCGTGGTTGGACCAGGTGCTCAGCGGGCCGGTGGGAACCCGCCTGTTCCCCGTCCCGCCGCCGGACACGCGGCCGTTCATGATCCTCGCCAACCCGCCGATCATGGACATCGTGGCCCGGGTGGTGATCGGCCATCCCCCGGGGCGCTACGACCTGCTCGATCCCCTGGCCATGGCCGCCTGGGTGGGCTGCCTCATCACCGCCATCAACCTCATCCCCATCGGGCAGCTCGACGGCGGGCACGTGTTCAATGCCCTGCTCCCCCGCCAGGCGCGGGCGGCGTCGAAGCTGGGGGTGGCGATGGCGATCCTCGCCGGCACGGCCTGGATGGGGTGGGCAGTGTGGGGGATCCTCCTGCTGGTGCTGCGGGCGTGGCGTTCCCTGCCCGTTCCCCTGGACCCACCGCCCACCCCGCGGGCCCGGCTCGTCGCCGCCTGCACGGTGGCCGCGTTCCTCGCCTGCTTCATGCCCCGGCCGGTGGAGGTCGAGCACATCCCGGTGGACCAGATCGACTTCGTCACGGCCGAGGGCCTGCCGGTGGTGGCTCCCACCGGGCCCTGACGCTACGTCCACCGGGCCACGACGCCGGTTGGCCGTCGCAGGAGGAACGTTGACCCGCACCACACCACGGCGCGTCGCCCGGGTGCTCGCCCTGCTCGCCGCCTGGGCGTCACCGGCCCGGGCGGCCGAGTTCTGGGCGGAGTCGGCCCCCGTGGACTCGCGCCAGGAGGCCACGGCGCTTCGCAACGAGCTGGACCTCGACGCCCTCGCCCGGCAGCTCGAGGACGGCGACATCAGCGCCCGGGTCGTGCGCCGCCTCGTCGAGGGACAGGGGTGGCGGTACGTCCTGCGGGTCGAGGGACTCGACAACAAGGCCGCCACGCTGATTGCCGCCCAGGCCATCGCCGAGACCGGCGTGTCCGCCGGGGGCTGGATGCGGGAGGGCGACGCGGTCTCGCCGCTGGGCGGGCTGGTGGAGGGAGTCTCCGCTGTCGACGGCGCGGCCGGTGACGGCGGTGGACAGCCCGCCGAGCTGGGGGCCGCCGACTCCGCCGGGTCGGAACCGGTGGCGCTGCCCCCGGCCCGCCAGGTCCTGCGCCGCGCCGTCCGGGCCCACAAGGGCCGGACCGACCCCCTGGAGCTGCTGGAAGCGGCGACGACGGTCCGGTTCTCCTGCATCCGCGAGGTGACCCTCGCCGATGGCCGCCTCCGGACACGGAACCGGTGGTGGCGCCAGGACCACGCGCTGCGGTTGGAGGTGGAGATCCTCGAAGGCTCGGGCGTCGACAGCACGACCATCCTCACCCCCGACAACCGGGCCTGGGTCGTGGTCGACGGCACGGCCACGCCGCGGGACCCGACGCGCACCCACGAGGTGCTGGTCCGCTTCGGACCCGCCGCGGTGCTGGCCATCCCGCTGGGCTTCCCCCACGACGTGGACCGCGCGGCGGCCTGGCAGGACCTCGTGGTGACCGGGATGGTCGACTGGCACGGCCGCCCGGCGTGGACCCTGGAGCCCGCCGCCGGCCCCCCGGAGGACGAGGGGCTGGTCTCCGCTTCGTTCACCGACGACGATGGGCGGCTGGTCCAGGTGCAGTGGCGCACCTCGGCCGGCCTGATGCGCTTCGACTTCGACGACTACCGGGAGGTCGCCGACGGCATGTGGATCCCGACCTCGATCGGAATCTGGAAGGACGGAGCCCCGGTCGAGCAGGTCCACATCGAGGACCTGGCCGTGGATCTGCCGCTGGAAGGCGCGCTGTTCGCCGACCCCTGAGCCCTGCGCCCGTTGTTGGAACTTCCGGTTGACAGGGCACCGAGCTGCCAATATATAGCGGGGCGCCCGGCCGAGGCTCCTCGGCCGCAGCAGCCGGAGCACCGTCCGCTGGCGTAGCTCAACTGGTAGAGCAGCGGCTTTGTAAGCCGCCGGTTGCGGGTTCAAGTCCCACCGCCAGCTCTCCGGTCGCCCGCCAGCACGGCGATCCTTGACAGCGTCGACCCTGGGGAGATGCCCGAGTGGCCAAAGGGAGCGGGCTGTAAACCCGCCGGCTTACGCCTACGGTGGTTCGAATCCACCTCTCCCCACCACGCTGACCCACGCGGGAATAGCTCAGTTGGTAGAGCATCAGCCTTCCAAGCTGAGGGTCGCGGGTTCGAGCCCCGTTTCCCGCTCCAGTTCCCCTGTTCGCTCGGAACCCCTCGCGCCGAACCTCCCGGTTTCACCCCTTCGCCCATGTAGCTCAGCCGGCAGAGCACCTCCTTGGTAAGGAGGAGGTCACCGGTTCAAGTCCGGTCATGGGCTCCACCTTCAAACCCCGAAATCGCTGGCACCGGTCCCACCCTGGTGGGGCCGGTGTCCGCAATGAATTCCCCGCGAGACGTGGCCGGCCCGGTCCACGGAGGCAACGAACATGGCCAAGGAAAAGTTCAACCGCAGCAAGCCGCACGTCAACATCGGGACGATCGGCCACGTGGACCACGGCAAGACGACGCTGACGGCGGCGATCACGATGGTCCTGGCCGAGAAGGGCGGCGCCCAGCAGATGAACTACGAGGACATCGACAAGGCGCCGGAGGAGAAGGCCCGCGGG
>RFKJ01000337.1 GCA_003694325.1 Deltaproteobacteria bacterium | reverse complement strand
GGTCATGGGCTGGGCGTTCGGCGTGACGGAACCTCCGGCCATGTTCCCGTCCGTCTGGGTGAACCCCGCACATGCCAGGGCCATGACACACGAAGACGCGAGGAGCAGACGAAGCTTCATGGGACCTCCTTGCGACACCGCCGCGCCGGCGCACGCCGCGCATCGATGCTACCACGGGTCCTCGCTCTCGCGGGGCCTCGCTCCCACGAGGAGCCGCCATCCCCGCCTGCGTGGCTCCACCGGCCTCGACGGCCTGGCGCCAGGGGCACGAGAGGTCGGTGTCACCGCTCTCCGGCGCGCTCCCGGCCCATCACCGCCCAGGCGGCCGACCCCGCAGTGGTGAGCAGGAACAGGAGGATGGCCACGACGTTGACCGCCCCCCCGAGGGCACGAAGGGAGACGCCGCCGACCGGCGGTCCGCCCACCAGGTCACCGACCACCCGCACGATGAGCGAGGCGTGCAACAGCCAGAGCGGCACCCAGGACACGGAACGGAGGGGGACGGGCACCCGCAGGACCGCAGGGAAGACCACCGGCGCATGGCCGAGGATCATCGAGAAGACGAACCCCACGAAGACCGCGTGGAGCTGGGCGTCGTACACCGGCCCGGCCACCCGGGTCCCCCCCGCCAGGAGCAGGAGGGCCGCAAACGCCAGCCACCCGTACCCGATCAGGAGGCAGGTCGCGACGAACCGCGGCAGACCCGGACGACCGAAGCTGCGCAGTCCCAGGTCGAACCGCAGGAGCCAACCGGTGAGCGCCAGCAGCCCCACCGCGAGCAGGGGCCGCCCCAGGGACGGCACCACCGCCTGGACCACCGCCGCACCGACGACCCAGGCGACGAGGGCCAGGAACAGGTTGCGGGCCCAGGCCGGAGGCCGGGCCAACCGGGCCAGCTCGAGCCGCTCGGCGGCGATGGTCAACACCAGCCCCGCCGCCCAACCCCAGGCCACCTGCCAGGGCGGGGCGCCGAGCACCCACGCCACGTCGGCCCCGGCGATGGTCACCGCCGCCACCAGCAGGGCGGCCATGTGCGCCGCAGGCTCGCGGGATCGGAGGATGGCCAGGATCACCACCAGCCCCACCGCCCCCAGCACCAGGAACCCACCGGCCAGCCACCGGGGCAGGCCCGCGACGAGACCGGCCCCGCCGACCACCGACAGCGCCGGGGCCAGCAGGGCCAGCGGGTGTCCCAGGGCGACCGCCCGCTCCAGCGGGATCAAGGTGCCGAGGAACACCATGACCATCAGCGGGCCGTGCAGCGCAGCCAGGTCGGCCGCCTCCCCCATGTTCCAGCCCAGCCGCCCCAGCCCCGCGAGGAGCCCGGCCAGCAGGCCCAGCATCCCCCCCACCAGGATCGGCAGCCGGCGCGCGGTGACCGACGGCATCACAAGCCCAGCGCCCGACGAGCTTCGGGGCTCATGTCGTCGGCCGACCACGGCGGGTCCCAGGTCAGCGAGACATCGACCCGGTGGACCTCGGGGAGGTGGGCCTCGACCCGCTCCCGGACCTGGTCCGCCATCCAGGGGCCCACCGGGCAGGATGCCGATGTCGGGGCGAGCACCACCGTCACCGTGTCGCCGTCGCGCTCCGCCGAGCGAACGATGCCCAGGCTGACGATGTCGAGCCCCAGCTCCGGATCGAGGATCTCCGCCAGCAGATCGCGGAGAGCCGGATCGATGGACGGAGCAGGCCCCGCACCGGCCTCCGCCGGCTGGGAGCCCTCGGTGGGCGACGGCGTGGACCCCGACCACAGCTTCTTGAGGTTGAACTTCGACCAGCGCATGGACGACTCCGGGCGGCGAGGCGCGAGCCCCTCATAGCCCCGCACCAGCGCCTGGCGACGCCGCCGCACCGCGCGACGCGACCCCCTACGTCGGGAGGGAGACGCCCCCGCTCAGCAGTGGCCGGCGTCCAGGTCGAACCCGGTGTCGACCTCCACCATGTCCATCGCCAGCTCGAGCACGGC
The DNA here is from genome assembly GCA_003694325.1 of Deltaproteobacteria bacterium. Lineage (GTDB taxonomy): Bacteria > Myxococcota_A > UBA796 > UBA796 > UBA2385 > J125. Next base: position 11,089 of record RFKJ01000337.1, on the reverse strand, counting down.
GCAGACCGGCTCCCCGTCGTCGCAGACCATGCACTCGCCCCCCAGCTCGGCGACCAGGCCGCACACGTCGGTACCCTCCGGCAGGCTGCCGCCCTGCAGGTCGCGGGTGTCGACGAGCGTCCGGATGTGGGTGTTGGTCCACTCCTGCCCATCGTCGCGCACCAGGGCCACCATCGACAGGCTCGACAGGTCCACCGGCCGCTCGGCGATGTCGATCCGGGTGGTCCCGTCCTCGATGGCCAGGGCCGGGTTGCCCGTCCAGTCGGCCGACGGCAGCGCGTAGACCTTGGTGCAGGGGTCCTGGCGGCCCTGATCATCGCCCAGGGTCAGCACCAGGTCCACCTGGTCGCCCCGGTCCGCGGTCACGTGGAACAGCAGGGTCCCCTTCACCGTCTCCTGCATCAGCGGGCCGAGCCCTTCCGGCTCCAACACCGTGATGCCGGCGATGTCGGCAGCGTAGGTACGCCCCGTCAACGAAACCGTGACCGGGTCACCCAGGTCCGAGTCCGGCCCCGCATCCAGCTCGTCGGGGGTCAACGGCTCGAGCCCCAGGCCGCAGGCCGCGAGCAGGAACAGGGGGGCGATCGACAGGGAGGAGAGGCGAACCATGGAACCTCCACGATCAGCAGCCACCGGAAACGTCCGGCTCGATTTCAGATGTAGGCAAGCCGGCGACGGGTTGCGACAAGGGGGAGGTGAAGATCCGGTGTCGGCCGACGACCGACCGCACCGCGTCCCGCCTCACCGGCCTCCATGCCCGGGTCGGCGGCCCCGATGCCGGGCTCGAGGGGCCGGGCCACCGGAACTCCCGGTTTGCACCGGTCGCCCGCCCCCGGCTGCGCCCGTCCCGACAACACCTCGCGGGGGATCCGTCAGCTCCCGGGGCTCCGGTAGTGCCGCAGGCCCCGACCCCACAACCACCGTGCCAGGCCGAAGACGGCCACCGCGACCACCGGCTGGACCGCCGCCCAGCCCAACCACCGGGTCCGCCCGAGGTACCAGGTCGCCGGAAAGAAGGCGACGAAGGCGAAGGGCACCACCCAGGTCAGCAGGCGCTGGATCGGCCGGGAGAAGATGTCGATGGGGTATCGGTTGAAGGCGCTGGCCTGGTAGACCAGCCCGACCGCGGTACCCCGGTGCAGGATCCGGAATCCCAGGCTGCTGAACGCGGTGAGCACCCCCGCCAGCACCAGCACCCCGCACGCCAGGAACACCGGCAGCATCAGCCATTGGGCCAGGCTGAACGACGGCAGCCCCTCCCGGGCCCAGGCCATCATGCCCAGCCCCAGCAGCGCCACCGGCAGGTCTTCGAGGTTGAGGTGGTCGAGCATGATCTGGACGTAGGCGTCGAGCGGTCGCAGCAGCACCCGGTCCAGCTCGCCGCGGAGCACGTACTGCTGGTTGAGCGCCCACAGCCCCTGGAACAGCACGAAGAACAGCCCGGCCGCCGCCTCCCCCATGCCCCAGATGAACAGGACCTCGTGGAAGGACCAGCCCCGGATGTCCGGCACGTGGGAGAAGATGGCCCACAAGAACACCAGCCCGATCCCGGCGACGATGAAGTCGCCCACCGCGTTGAGCAGGAAATCTCCCCGGTAGGCGAGCCGCACCTTGGCGCGCATCAGCCCGTAGCGCCACAGCGCCCCCAGTCGACTGCGCGGTGGACCCGGGTAGCTCGCCCCCAGGGGCGCATCCCCGATGTCCGGAAGGACCCGGGAGAAGGCCTGCTGCTGGGGACGCCGCACCGACGGCCGCACCTCAGCCCCCCTGCACGACGACGGCCCGCAGCGCACCCCGCAGGGCACGGCGGCCGACGATGAACAGGGCGACGGCCCAGGCGAGCTGGACGCCCAGCGGTTGCCAGACCTGGTCCCAGGGGATCCGCTCGGTGAAGATGTTGGCCGGGGTGTGCGACATGCCCTGGAACGGCAGCGCCAGGACGATGGGCCGCATCACCCCCGGGTAGAGGTCCAGCGGAATCAGCGATCCCGAGAGCACCCCGATGACCGTGGCCTTGAGGTGGGCGAGGCCGGCGGCGTTGCGCAGGCGGAAGCTGGCCACCCCGACCAGCCAGGCGAAGCCGAAGCTGATGGCGTGGGCCAGCAGCAGCGAGATGCCGAACACCGGCCAGGTCCACCAGTGCCGGGGCGCCCGGAGGTGCAACAGGCCACCGGTCCAGGCGAACAGCGGCAGGGTGGTGATGAGCAGGGCCGTCCCGGCCCGGCCCAGGTCGCGGAAGTAGTGGTGCAGGTGCAGGTCCCAGGGACGGAGCAGGTCGACGGCGATCAGCCCCTCGCGGAACCGCCCGGAGAGTTCCTGGTCCACCCGGGTGCCGTAGAAGGTGGTGATCACCCACGCCACCACGACGTAGGTGGTCATCTCCGCGGCGCTGCGCCCCACCACCTGGTCCCGCCCCTGGTAGATCGCCGTCCACAGCGACCAGTTGAGCAGGGCCACGACGCTGGCGCTGACGAGCTGGACCAGCGCCTCGAAGCGATAGGCGAGGACGAGCTGCATCCCCAGCCTGCAGCCGGTCCGAGCGGTCACCGACGCCGGCAGGTCCCCCGCTCGGGACGAGGCGCTCACCGGGCCTCCATGGCCGCCAGCCGCCGGGCGTCGGCGTCTTCGTAGAACCGGGCCACCACGTCCTCGATGTCCGGCTCCTCCACCGACAGGTCGGCCACCTCGGCGCGCGCCGTCAGCACCCCGATGAGGGTGCCCGCCGTCACCTCGTCCCGGCGGAACCGCAGCGTCAACCGGGCCCCGTCGATCTCCCACACCACCGGCAGACCCTCCACCAGCGCCGGCGTCGCGTCCTCCTCCCGGGCGAGGTCGACCACCATCCGGCGCCGGCCCCCCAGGCTGTCCTTCAGCGCCGGCGTCGGCCCGTCGAAGAGCACCCGGCCGTGGTCGATGAGCACCACCCGCTCGCACGCCGCCTCGACATCGGAGAGGTCGTGGGTGGTGAGCAGCACCGTGGTACCCTCCTCCTCGTTGACCAGGCCGATGAAGTCCCGGATCCGCCGCTTGACCGCCACGTCGAGCCCGATGGTCGGCTCGTCGAGGAACAACAGCGGCGGCCCGTGGATCAGCGCCGCGGCGATGTCGCAGCGCATCCGCTGGCCCAGCGACAGCTCGCGGACCGGCTGGTGCAGCAGGGGCCGGATCCCGAGCACCGAATCGAAGCGCTCCAGGCGCCGCCGGTAGGTGTCCCGATCGACCTGGAAGATCGCGGCCAGCAGGTCGAAGGCCTCCACCACCGCGAGGTCCCACCAGAGCTGGGTGCGCTGGCCGTAGACCACCCCGATGTTCCGCACGTGTCGACGGCGGTCGCGGAACGGCTCCAGCCCGTTGACCCGCAGCGATCCGCCGGTCGGGCGCAGCACCCCGGTCATCATCTTGATGGTCGTGCTCTTGCCCGCGCCGTTGGGGCCGATGAACCCCACCACCTCGCCGGCTGCGACATGCAGATCCACCCCGTCCACCGCGAGGCGTTCCTCCCCCCCCAGCCGGAACAGGTCCCGGACCGCGCCCAGGACGCCCGGTCTCCGGGCGAAGGTGCGGAAGCTGCGGCTGAGCTGTCGGGCTTCGATCATCACCTGCCGGGACCGGGAGGGGTCGTCCAGGCCTGCAACCTACCCGGTCCGAGGCTATGGTCCCGCCCATGTCTCCCATCCTGCTGATCCTGGCCATGGCCTGCGGCGACGACAACGCCGCCCCCGTCGACGAGATCACCCTCGACCTCGCCCTCTCCGACCACCTGCCGACGGTGGTGTCGGCGTCCTGGGTCACCCCCGGAACACCGTCCAGCCTGCGGTTGGATTACGGCGAAGGCGGGGCACTCGACCGCTCGCTGGAGCTGGACCCCGCCCGCACCGAGACCCTCCTGGTGGGCCTGCCGCCCGGCGCCACCATCACGGCCCAGGTTGTCGCGACCATCGACGGCCAGGCCGTGACCAGCCCCGAGATCGCCATCGAGACCGGCCCGGTGGACGGCGAGCTGCCGGACCTGACGCTCGACATCGCTGAGGACGGCATCTTCGACGGCGGATTCCTGCTGACCACCAACGTCCAGAGCCCGGCCGCGGTCACGGTGATCGACGAGCAGGGCCGGTACGTCTGGTGGGCGCGCCCCGAGCGCGAGGCGTTCATCAGTCGGGCCCGGATCAGCCACGACGGCCAGACCATCATCGCCCAGCCGGTCAACCGCTACGGCGAGACGGAGGGCACCGGCCTGTCGCGCTTCGATTGGGAAGGCAACCTTCTGGAGACGATCCAGGTCGAGGACACCCACCACGATTTCGCCGAGCTGCCCGACGGCACCCTGGCCTGCCTGACCCACGACATCGTTCGGCTCAAGGGCGAGCCCGTCGTCGGCGACGCCATCGTCGAGGTCGATCCCGACGGCACCCAGACCCGGGTGTGGTCCATCTTCGACGAGTTCGAGTGGAGCCCCGAGGTCGACCAGATGGCCAACGAGGAGTGGTCCCACGCCAACGTCATCGAGTACGACGAGGCGAACGACCGGTACCTGGTCGGGTTCCTGGGGCTCGGGTCGATCATGGCGATCTCCCGGGCGGACTACTCGGTGGAGTGGGTCCTCAGCGGACCGTTCAGCGACTTCGTCGGCGACGACGGGACCGGCGCGATCTTCGGCCTGCAGCACGGGTTCCACCTGCTCGACGACTCGATCCTGGTGTTCGAGAACGGCTCGTCCAGCGAGTCGAACTCCCGGGCCATCGAGGTCGCCTTCGACGAGGACCCGGCCACCACCGCGTCCATCCGGTGGACCTACGAGGCCTCACCCAGCATCTACGCCCCCAGCCTGGGCAGCGTCCAGCGCCTCGACTCCGGCGCCACCATGGTGGACTTCGCCACCGGGGGGCGCGTCGTCGTGGTGGACCCCGACGGGACGGAGCGCTGGCAGCTCTCCAGCGAGCTTGGCGGCGCCTTCGGCTATGCCGAGGTCATCGACGAGTTTCGGGCTCCTTGAGGGCCGCGCCGTTCACGAGCCTATCCGGATCGGCTGCCGCCGCCCGCCCCAGGTGCCCGGCCGCGCCTCGAACACGCCGGGAACGGCGGTGCCGCAGCTCGCGCAGCGCCCCGGCCGGGCCGGGTCCATGCCCCAGGCGCCGAGCTGGTACCAGTCCCGCTGGATGAGCAGGCTGCCGCAGCTCGGACACCAGGTGGAGTTGCCTTCCACGTCCCGCACGTTGCCGGTGTAGACGAACCACAGTCCCTCCTCCAGCCCGATCCGTCGGGCCCGCAACAGGGTCGAGGCCGGCGTCGGCGGGCGGTCCAGGCGGTAGTCGGGGTGGTAGGCGGTAAAGTGCAGCGGCACGTGCGGCCCCAGGGCCTCGCGAACCCACGCGGTCAACTCGTGAAGCTCGTGGTCGGAGTCGTTCTCCCCCGGAATGAGCAGCGTGGTCAGCTCCACCCAGGTGTCGGTGTGGTGGACGAGGTACTGCAGGGTCTCCTTGACCGGTTCCAGCGCGCCGTAGCACAACCGCTGGTAGAAGCGCTCGGTGAACGCCTTGAGGTCGACATTGGCCGCGTCCACGCCCGCGAAGAACTCCTCGCGGGCGCCCGCCGAGATGTACCCGGCGGTCACCGCGACGGTGCGGATGTCCCGCTGGTGGCAGGCCTCGGCAACGTCGATGGCGTACTCGGCGAAGATCACCGGATCGTTGTAGGTGAAGGCCACCGAGCGGCACCCGTGGGCGACGGCCGCCTCGGCGAGCTGCTCGGGGCTGGCGCGGTCCATGAGCCGGTCGTCCTGCCGGGCCTTGGAGATGTCCCAGTTCTGGCAGAACCGGCAGCCGAGGTTGCAGCCGGCGGTCCCGAAGGAGAGGATCGGCGTGCCGGGAAGGAAGTGGAACAGGGGTTTCTTCTCGATGGGATCGATGCAGAAGCCCGAGCTGCGACCGTAGGTCGTCAGGGCCACCCCATCCTCGGTGGCCATCCGCACGTAGCAGAAGCCGCGCTGGCCCGGCCTCAGGTGACAGGCCCGAGGACAGAGATCGCACACGAAGCGGTCCCCCTCGGCGTGCCACCACCGCCCGGGGAAGGTCTCGACCGTCGGTTCGTCTTCGTGGATCACGGCTGCACCTCCTTGCGGACGGTGAAGCGCTCCAGCTCGACCGGCTCATCGGGCCGGATGCCCGCCTTCCGCTTCGCGATGGCGATCTGCTGTTCGACCGTGTCGACGCCGTCGAGGTCCGGCAGCAGGACCCCGACCCGCCACCCGCTGCGCACGATCACGCCGTAGCGCCGCGGGTCGAGCTGCTCGGGTCCGGCCACCGGCTCGGGGGGCTCGAGCAGGCTGACCTCCACCTGGAGGTCGTCCAGCTCCCTGGCGGTGAGCGGTGGGAACCGCGGGTCCTCCAGGGCCGCGGCGCGGGCGACCTCGGTCAGCTCCTCCCACAACCGCGCGTGGCGAGGCTGGATGTGGCCGATGCAGCCCCGGAGCTGGCCGTGGCGGTACAGGGTCACGAACACCCCCTGGGAGGGCGGGCCGCCGGCCGGGGGCTCGACGTGCTTGCCCAGGGCCGCCGCTCGGACCGACCGCCGCGCGATCACGTAGGTCGGAGGCTCGGGGTCGTAGAACACCGCCTCGGTGTAGCCGACACCCCACGGGCCCTCGTAGGACAGCACCTCGGCGTGCAGCGGCCGACCCGCCGCGGCCATCGCCACCGCCGTGCTGTCGATGACGTCCTCGGCGGCGAGCTCCCGGGGCTCGGCGGCCAGGGCCCGCGGCCAGTCGTTGCGCCGCAGGGCGGCCACGAAGGCCTCGTCGAAGCGCCGGGCGTCGGGATGGTAGCCCGACGGGGCCCCCGGGATCAGGCGGTGGCTCATGTCGCCGCTGGCGATGACCGCCGTGCGACCGGGCAGCGCGGCCAGTGCTCGGCCGAGCCCGGCGCTGTCGGGATGGTAGTGGCCCGGGAGCGCCAGGATGGCCGTCGGCCCCCGCCACCCGGCGTCCCACAAGAAGGACAGCGGGACCATCGCCCCGTGGTCCAGCCAATCCTTCCGCGGGGAGATGACCGGTGGCAGGTCGAGCGCCTGCGCGACCTCGGGAGCATCGGGCAGGTCCACGCGGATCTGGGGGTTTCGGAAGTCCCCGAGATCCCCGACATGCCGGGGGCCCGGCCAGGCCGCGAACCGCGACGGGTGCCGGGGGGAGTGCGGCGAGATCAGCACCAGGCGATCCGGCCGGCTGTGCACGGCGCGGTCGGCCACCTCCCGCATGGCCCGGGTGGTCGCCCGGCAGCGCGACGCCTCGGGCCCGGCGACCGCGGGGATCACGATCGGTGCATGACACATCAGTCCAGCGAACGTCGTCGTCATGCCTCGTAGATAAGCACGGGTGCCCGCGCGTCATGCGACCACCGGCCCCATCGCGGAAACGACCGATCGGGCCGCCGACCGGGCCCGGCCGCGTCCCCCATCCGCACTGCATGGCGGCCCGATCCCGGCGGGGCGGTCAGCCTCCGCGGCGCGCCTGGATCGCGGTGATGGCGATGGTGAACACGATGTCCTCGACCGTCGCCCCGCGGGAGAGGTCGTTCACCGGGCGGGCCAGACCCTGGAGGACCGGGCCGATGCTGACCACCCCGGCCGAACGCTGGACCGCCTTGTAGGTCGTGTTGCCGGTGTTGAGGTCCGGGAAGATGAACACCCGCGCCCGGCCGGCGACCGGGGAGCCGGGGGCCTTCGCCGCTCCCACGCTGGGAACGAGGGCAGCGTCGTACTGCAGGGGGCCGTCGATCTCCAGGTCCGGGCGCCGCTCCCTGGCCATGGCCGTGGCCCGGGCGACCTTCTCGACCTCGGCGCCGCCGGCGGAATCTCCGGTGGCGTAGCTGATCATCGCCACGATGGGCTCGATGCCGAAGGCCGCCGCGGTGTCGGCGGTGGCGATGGCGATCTCGGCGAGCTGCTCGGCGTCGGGATCGGGGTTGACCGCGCAGTCGGCGAACACCAGCACCTGCTCGGGGAGGAGCATGAAGAAGCAGGAGCTGACGATGTGGAAGCCGGGCCGGGTCCGGATGAGCTGCAGCGCCGGACGGATGGTGTTGGCGGTGGTGTGGACCGCCCCGCTGACCAGGCCGTCCACCTCGCCCTGCTGCAGCATCATGGTCCCGAGGACGACCGGATCCTGGAGCTGGTCGCGCGCCATGCTCTCCGTCAGGCCCTTGTGGCGGCGAAGCTCGACCATCGGGCCGACATAGGGGTCGATGGAGGCGAGGGGGTCGATGATGGTGAGGGATTCCGGCAGGCGCACCCCGTGGTCGGCGGCGACCGCGCGCACCCGGGACGGATCGGCCAGGAGCACGCACCGCGCGATGCCGCGTTCCTGGCAGATGGCCGCCGCCTTGACGGTGCGGGGCTCGTCGCCCTCCGGCAGGACGATCCGGGCCTGGGCCTCTCGGGCGCCCTGGATGAGCTGGTGGCGGAAGGCGGCCGGCGTCACCCGCGGCTGGCGAGGCGTGCCGATGGTCTCCCGCAGCCAGGCAGCGTCGATGTGACTGGCCACGTGGTTCATCGCCGCCTCGGCCCGTTCGCGGTCGTCGGCCGGGATCCTCCGGTCGAGGTGGTCGATGGCGACGGCGGTCTGGAGGCTGTTGTCCGACACCCGCAGCACCGGCAGGCCCCGCTCGAAGGCCCGCCGGCACAACCGCAGGACCCGCTCGTCCGGATCCTCGCCGTGGGTCAGCAGCAGCCCGGCGAGCTGCTCGCCCCCCAGGCTGGCGAGGCTCGCGGCCATCAGCACGTCGTGGCGGTCGGACGGGAAGATGAGCAGGGAACCGCGACGGAAGGCATCGATGATGCCGGGAACCGCCCGCCCGCACAGGGTGACGGAGCGGACCCGCCGCCACCGCATCTCGCCGGGAAACAACACTTCCGCGTGCAGGGCATCGGCGAGGTCGCACACCCGCGGAGCGAGCAGGTCCGCCGCCAGGGGGACCGCCCCCACCAGCCGCAGGCCGACCCTTGCCAGCTCGTCGTAGCAGGGCCAGGCGCGGGGATCGATGGGGGTGCGGCTGCCGGCCAGGGCCGCCGGGCCGGCGTCGTCGGGGGGAGCCTCGGAGGCGACCATGTTGAGGATCACGCCGGCGACCGGGACGTCGTACCCGCGGGCGCCGATCTCGATCTCCTCCACGACGTCGGCGGCCGGCCGCCCCCCGGGCGCGCAGACCAGCACCGGCTCGGCGTCCAGCGCCCGGGCCAGCGCGGCGTTGACCCGCGGCGCATAGAGCTGCTCCTCGGAGGCCCAGAGCCCCTCGACCACGACGACGTCGCAGGATCGCGAGACCGCGGCGTGGGCCTCGACCACCCGCTCCATGAGCGCGTCCAGGCGGTCCTCGGAGAGCATGCGCTCGGCCTCGTCCGCCGCGACCGGCAGCGGGGGCTCCAGGCTGGTGACGTTCCGGACGATCCGGGTGGAGACATCCGCGGTCGCCTCGCCCGGCTGGGCGATGGGGCGGTGGAAGCCGACCCGGAAGCCCTGCCGTTCACAGGCCCGCAACAGGCCCATGCTCACCGTGCTGAGCCCGACGCCATGACCGGTCGGGACGACGAGGAAGGTGTGGCCCATGTTTGCTCCGGGGATCGCAGGGGGGGGGAGGCTGCGGGGGGAGGCTGCGGACGCCCCCTCCTAAGCCCTGCCGGGGCCCGGCGCCGCCGCGCCTTCCTGTCGCCCTTCTCGCCCCGCCGCCCGGTGCATAGGAAGTCCCTGCACCAAGGAGGTCCCATGTCCGGCATCGGCAGGAAGATCCTGGTCCCCATCGACGGCTCCGAGGGGTCGCTCCACGCGGTACGGTTCGCGGGGGAGCTGGCCTCCAGCATCGGTGGACACCTGTTGCTGCTCCACGTCCACGACGCCCCCACCCCCGAGCTGATGGGGATGACCTCGCTGGAGTCGGACGATGTCCGGAGCCGGCTGGGCAAGCTGGCGGCACCGAAGTTCGCCGCGGCCCACGAGGCGCTGGGTCACCTCGACCAGAAGCTCGACGTCGTGGAGCTGGTGCGCCTCGGGAACGCCTCGGACGAGATCATCGAGGCCGCCCGGCACTACGAGGTCGACCAGATCGTCATGGGCAGCCGGGGCCTGGGTCCCATCGACACGCTGCTCCTCGGCAGCGTCAGCGAGAAGGTCGTGCGGCGCGCCCCCTGCCCGGTGACCATCGTGCGATGACCGGCCCCATCCGGACGCGACGGCCGCGACCGGCCGTGGCCCGCGCCCGGAACGGCCGCCTGCGCCCGCAACGGCCAACCACGCCCCGGGGGCCCGTCCATTCCTGGTAGGCTCGCCGGCCACACCGGAGTCTCCATGGCTGAACCTCTCACCTTCGAGCAGGTCGCGTCCCTGTTCGAGTCCCTGGGGATCGCCAGTTTCGGCGCCGCCCTGCCCGAGGGACGGATCCACTGGACCAACCGCGCCGGCGAGATCGTCGCCCATGCCCGGTGCCAGGCCATCCTGTCCTACGCCGCCGCCAACCAGTCCCTGATGTGGGCCGCCGGCATCGAGTCCTTCCAGCAGGCCGGCGTCCCGTGCCTGCCGCCCCCCGACGAGTCCCGCCCCTACGAGGAGGACATCGGCGAGGACGACGCCATGGAGCTGGCCACCCAGGCAGCCCAGCTCGTCAATGCCCAGTTCCTGTACGCCGCCCCCACCGGCGGGGGGAGCAAGCTCTTCCTGGCGGTCCGCGACTTCACCCCCGGCAGCCCCGACGCCGACCCCCTCGAAGAGGAGCGGCGGATCGAGGCGACCCGTGCCTGGGCCTTCGGCAAGCTGTCCCGGCTGGCCGAGCGACTGCAGCAGGCGGTCGGCGACGACCAGGCCGTCGCCGAGGTCGCCACCCTCCTGCGCAGCCTGTCGGGGCAGGCCGACCAGCAGGCGCGTTTCGTCGTCCCCGGCAGCGACCTCGCGCCCCGGCTGGCCGGCCTGGCCACCCAGGCCCGGATGTGGGCCGACCGCCTGCCCGCCGACCTCGAACAGGTGGCCTACGCCCTGCGCGTGGCTGCCAACGGCTTCGCCGCGGCCCCCCCGCCGGAGGACGGGGCGTAGCCCCGCGAACCCAGCCCGAAG
>RFKJ01000336.1 GCA_003694325.1 Deltaproteobacteria bacterium | reverse complement strand
GGATGACGCCTTCTTCCGGGGCGACGACCTGCTGGGCTATCCCCGCCGGCTGGGCATGTTGCAGCAGCGGCTGGTGGAGCAGCACGGCGAGACCCTGCGACAGGCGGACCGCCTCGACGCCCGGCGGGCCGTGCTGGCCGAGCGTCCCGACCGCGTCGAGCTGGCCCGCCGCTACGCCGAGGACGCCGCACTCCTGCGGCGGCGCGCCGACCGCATGGCCCGGGTGCTGGGGCTGGTCTGGAAGACCCGCGCCCTGCTGGTGCTGCGGGCCCACGTCGCCATCACCGCCCGTCGCCGGCCCCGGCTGTCGGCCCTGCCCGAGGGGGAGATCCCGGTGGAGGGCCTCGCCGCCGCGGCCGCGGAGTACGACGCCGCCAGCCTCGCCGTGCGGGCCTTCGTCGACGAGCTGGACAGCCGGGCCAACGACCTCGACCAGGGGATCCCCCGGATCCCGGACGCCGCCGTCGTCACCGACGAGATCCGGGCCGCGGTGGAGGCCGAGCGGGTCCACGCCGCCGAGACCTACGCCTCCATGCGGGCGCGCATGGACGAGCTGGCCGACACCCTCGCCTACCTCGCGGAGCGCTGTCGGACCCGCCAGGTGGTGGAGGGCGGGCAGGTCGGGGTGGATGCCGGAGAGGGCAGCGAAGTGCTGGTCGACGAGCTGAACGACGCCCTGGCCGCCCTCGCCGACCTCGCCGTGGTCGGGGATCGTCGCCTCGCCGACGCCGCCCTCGACAACCTCACCGAGGACATCGGGCAGCTCGAACAGGCCGGCCTCGACGCCCAGGCCGAGACCGACGCGGTGCTGGAGGTCCAGCGGCTGCTCGAGCAGTTCACCCAGGGGCGGTGAGCGGATCGGCCGGCGGGGAATCGTCGGGCCCGCTCAGCGGTTACGACACCGCGGAACGCGCCGGCGGCCCCAGGCCCGCCCTCGCCGCCGGCCACCGGCACTCCCGCCCTTCCTCCCCCCTGGAGGCGTCATGTCCGTGTCCCGCTTCGCCCCGTTGTGGATCCCACTGGCCCTGCTGGGTGGCACTTCGGCGGCCGGCGAGCCGACCGACCCGGCGGTCCGGGTCCAGGCCCTGCTGGCGGAGGCCCGCGCCGAGACGCGGTCCATCGACGAGCTGCTCGACGCCGCCGGCAACCGGTCGGTGCAGCGCGAGCTGCACCGCAAGACGGCGCGGCTGGAGCAGATCTACGACGAGCTGGCCACCCTGCTTCCGGTCGCCGGGGACCTGGTCTGGCAGGTCGATGCCCCCGACGGTGGGGTCCATGTCCAGGTGGGGGCCGGCGGGCTGAGCGTGTCGGTGTCGGACGCCGGGACCCGGGTGGTGGGGGACGTCTCCGCCGCGGTGGACGACACCGTGGCGACGGCCTCCGCCCCGGTGTCGGAGGCCGAGCTGGGTTCGATCCTGGCGGCCATCGACGGGGAGTCCTTCAGCGACGGCAAGCTGGCCGTGCTGCGGTCGGCGGCGGCCGAGCACTGGTTCACCGCCGACCAGGCCCGCCGGGTGATCGAGCAATTCTCCTTCGGCGAGGACAAGGTGGCGGCGGGCACCGTGCTGTTCCCGCGGATCGTGGATCCGGCCAACTGGTACCGGGTCTACGACGCTTTCGACTTCGACTCCGACAAGGAGGCTCTGCGTCGGGCGGTCGGGCGCTGAAGCCCGGGGTGCGCCACGGCAGCCCGCCGTGTGGCAGGCTGGGGGCATGGCCCGCGACAACAAGAAGAGCCGCAAGAGCCGCGTCCGGGTGGTGAGCCGACACGGGACCTACCGCTTCCAGACCGGCATGGTGACCGCCGACCTGCTCGCCCGGGGGATCCCGATGCAGCAGGCCTTTCCCCTGGCCGGCCAGGTCCGGGACCGGGTCAGCGGTCGGGCCAGCATCACCACCGAGGAGCTGGCGGAGGTCATCGACGCCGTCCTCGACGAAGCGGGCTGGAGCGGGGCGCGGGGGACCTCGTCGCTGCCCGATGGCGGCGCCGGCGACGACCGCGGCCTGCTGGACCGGCCCATGCTGGCCCGCGACTTTCACGCGACGGCGCTGTCGGTGGGAGCGGTCCAGGCCCTGCTGGACGAGGTGGCCCGCCAGGTGGAAGCCGAGGGGCTCGATGTCCGGGACGAGGCGGTGCTCTACCCGCGCATCGACCGCGAGCTGGAGGCCCGCTTCGGCGAGGAGGCGGTCCGCCGCTACCGGCTGGCCCGGTGGGTGCGCACCGCCGACAAGCCGGTGATCATCTTCATCGGCGGCGCGACGGGCACCGGCAAGTCCACCCTGGCCACCGAGCTGGCCTTCCGCCTCGGGATCCGCCTGGCGACGAGCACCGACATGATCCGCGAGACCATGCGGGCCGTGCTGTCCCCGGAGGTGACGCCGGGACTGCACGCCCATTCCTTCCGGGGACTGGTGGAGGGCGGGGCGCTGCTCAGCGATCCCCGGGAGCGGGTGCTGGCCGGTTTCCACCAGCAGGCGGCGCAGGTGGCGGTGGGGATCCGGGCGGTGGTGCGGCGGGCGGTCCGCGAAGGACAGCACCTCATCATCGAGGGCACCCACCTGCTGCCCCCGTTCCAGGACTACCTCCCACCGGGTGCGGCGGTCCACGCCGCCGGCTTCGTGATGGCAGTGCCCGACGAGGCCCGGCACCTCGCCCGGTTTCCGCGTCGCGCCCGCGACCAGCGGCTCCGCGACCCGGCGCCCTACCTCGACGCCTTCCAGTCGGTGCGCTGGATCCACGACGACCTGCTGGCCGCGGCCGAGGACGCCGAGGCGGTGGTCCTGTCCTCCGGTCCCATCGACCAGACGGTCAACGCCACCCTGGAGTACCTCAGCCAGGTCCTCGGCCACCAGGACGAGGACCGCTGGCTGGGGCTGGGCGTACCGCGGGCCCGCCCGCCGGAGCCCGGGATGCGGACCCTGTTCATCGTCCTCGACGGGCTGTCGGACGAGCCCTGCCCGCAGCTCGAGGGGCGGACCCCCCTGGCGGCGGCGGCGACGCCGACCCTGGCCCGGCTGGCGGGCCACGGCGGCCAGGGCCTGGTGCGGACCCGCCCCGCCGAGGGGCAGCTCGCCCAGACCGGCGGCGCCCTGTGGCGGCTGCTGGGCCAGACGAGCGCATTGCCGGCGCCGGGACGGGGATTGCTGGAGGCCCTGGGCCGGGGAGTGCCGCTGCCCCCCGGTTCGGTGGTCTTCCGGGGCAACCTGGCCACCGTGGACGACGACGGCGCGGTGCGGGACCGCCGGGCCGGGCGGATCCGCCACGGCGTCGCCTCGCTGCTGGCGGGGCTGCGGGACGTCCGCCTCGACGGGGGGATCCGGGGGAGCATCACCCCGGGGCACGAGCACCGGGTGATCGTCAGCCTTCGGGGGCCCGGGCTGTCCGATGCGGTCACCGACACCGACCCCGGCCGGACCGAGCGGCAGCCCCGGGTGTTGCGGCCTCGCCCCCTCGACGACAGCCCGGAGGCCGCCCGAGCCGCCCTCGCCCTGGGGCAGCTCCTGGACATCGCTCGCCGTCACCTCGCCGGCCACCCGGTCAACGAGGAGCGCGCTGCCAGCGGGTTGCCGGTGGCCAACGCCGTGCTGACGCGCGGCGCGGCCCGGGTCCACCACCTCGCCGGGGCCCGGCCCCGGGCCGAGCGGATGGCGGTGGTGGCGTCCTGCACCACTGCCCTGGGGGTGGCCCGGGCCCTGGGGATGCAGGCAGTCACCGACCTGCGCATGACCGGCAACGCCGACACCGACATCGGCGCCAAGCTGGACGTGGCCGCCGCCCTGATGGACGACTGGTCCACGGTGGTGGTCCACCTCAAGGCGCCCGACATCCTGGCCCACGACCGGGACCCGGTGGGCAAGAGGGACTTCATCCGCCGGTTCGACCGCGCCCTGGGCGACTTCCTGTCGGCCCGCCCCGCCCTGGCCGAGCGGCTGCGGATCGTGGTCACCGGGGACCACGGCACCTCCTCCCGGACCGGTGAGCACCTGCCCGACGATGTGCCGGTCCTGCTGGCCACCTGGGCCGAGGACAGCGACCCGGCGGCCTTCGACGAGGAGAGCGCCCAACACGGGGCCCTCGGGCTGTTGACGCCGGACGAGCTGGCCGCCCTGCTCTGGGCGGAGTGAGCGACCGGCCGGCGGAGCCGGGACCGCCCCCGAAGACCGCCTCGGCCGGCCGCCCTTGTTGGGGGAGGGCGCCGTTGCCGCGCGGCGCGGGGATGCTCAGCGCAGCTCGAAGATGCTGCGCACCGCGACGTCGGGGGGGCCGTGGCCCTCGATCCGGTTGCCGCGCACCGTCCAGGTCCAGCGGTCGTCGTCGAACTTGGCGACCAGGGTGCGGTCGCCGAGGTCGCCGATCCACGCTCCCTTGTCGTCGCGGGCCAGGTCCCACCCGTCGCCGAGGGTCCACTCCACGCGGTCGACGCCGCGGTCGGTGACCAGCACGCGGGCCTTCTGGGCCAGGATGTCGCGCTGCTCCCGGTCATCGGAGAAGGGATCGGCGCCCGGATCGATGGCGATGAGCCGCACCTTGGTGTCGTCGCGGCGCGCGACCGCCAGGCGGGCGGGCTCCCGGCGGCCCTGGACCACGATCCGGTCGTCGAAGCTCCACTCGAAGCGGCCGCCATGGGCCTGGAAGTAGACCCGGATCCGTCCGCCCTTGATCGTGGCGTGGGCGACGGCGGCGCCACTGCCGCGCCAGGACCAGAGCTGCCAGGCCCCGTCCGGGGCCATCGGGGACGGGGGATCGCCGGCCATGCGGCCGGCCAGGCGCAGGACGGCCGGGTCGTCGTCGGAGCCGGCGCGCGGGCCGTCGTCCAGCCCCCAGGCCAGCACGAGGTCGCGGAG
>RFKJ01000335.1 GCA_003694325.1 Deltaproteobacteria bacterium | reverse complement strand
TTCGAGGTCGCGCAGGCGCCGCTACTCGGCGGCACAGGCGCTGCCATCGCGGAAGGTCTCGGCCGCGCCGGTCACCCGCCCCTCCTCGTCGCGGATCGGGACCACCCGCACGTCGACCGGCACGCGGTGACCCTCCTTGTGGTGGAGGAAGACCTGGGCGTCACCGGGGGCATCGGCCTTCATGCCGGCCACCAGCGGACAGCCGCTCCGGCACAGGGCCCGCCCGCCCTCATCGACGTGCATCGGGATGTTGGCGTTGCACCGGCGGCCGACGACCTCGGCGGCCGAAGAGCCGCTGATCCGCTCCGCCCCCTTGCTCCACCAGCGGATCGTCCGGTCGCGATCGACCAGCCAGACCCCGTCCCGGACGGTGTCGAGCATCTCGTAGCGGGGGGGTTCATCGAGCATGGCGAGACTCCCAACGGCGACGGGCGGAGTCGGAGGAAGGGCGCGCTGCGCAATCGAATCATCACTCGGCCACAGGCGACCCGACCGCGCCACCTGCCGGGCCCCGGGTCGAAGATCGCGACGGTTCGACACGGCCGGCGGCGCTGCCGGCGGGGGCGTCACCGGGCGGGGACCGCCCCCGGCGCCGACGCCCCTCCCCGGGTCACCGTCAGCGACAGGTCGAAGCCCAGGTCCGAGCTGGTCGGGGCGGCCTGGTGGACCTCGACGGCGATGACATTGTCCCCCTCCACCAGCAACGCCGGGTCCAGGTCGAAGGGCCAGACCGCCGTCTCGCTGGAACCGCCGACGGCTTCCTGCGCCAGGGTGTCCGGCGACGGCGCTCCCTCGGGCAGGTTGCTGCGGGCCACCTCCTCGCCATTGACGTAGACCACGGCCCCGTCGTCCCGCAGCAGGCCGATCTCGGCGGCGGTGACGTCGTCGAGGTCCGACAGCTCCACCGTCGTCCGGAACCAGGTGGTCACCGACTTGTCGTCGGGATCGCCGCCGTAGGAGATGGTGGTGGCGATGTGGCCGTCGCCATAGCCCAGCGGCCCCGGGCCGCTTCCCCAGCCGCTGTCGTCGAACCCGGCCCGCTTCCACCCGGCTCCCGGGGGGTTGCCGGTGTCGAGGTAGGACCAGGTGCTCCCCAGCGGCAGCACCGCGTCGGTCGCGGGAGCCCCCGGGGTGTTGGGGCCGCCGGGGGTGCCCCGGAAGACGTGGGTCCAGCAGTCCTCGCCGGTGCAGCAATCGGTGCGGCGGGCCAGGGAGAAGTCGTCGTGGACCGCCCCGTAGGCGACGACGCTGGCGTCGCCCTCGGGGTCGAACAGGGCCACCTCCTCGCCGTCGGCCTTGAGCGAGAACGGCAGGTGGGTGTCCCCGACGCCGGCGAGGTCGTCGGCCCAGAGCAGCAGGAACCCGCCCGGCTCGATGCTGCGGCGGCCGAAGACGTGGCGGTCGGGGTCGGCGCGATCGTCGGTGATCGACCAGCCGGCGAGGTCGACGGCCGCGTCGCTGGGGTTGTGCAGCTCGATCCAGTCACCGGCGTGGCCGTTCTCGTCGAAGGCCGCCGCCCGGTTGCCGGGCATCACCTCGTTGATGCACAGCGCGATGGGCTCGCCCCGGGTGGCCGGAGGCGGGCTCGCCGCAGGGCGCTGCGCGGGCTGCCGCCCGCAGGCCAGCAGCAGGGCGAGGGCGACCCCCATCACAGCCCCCAGTGGGCGGCCACGAGGTCGCTGCGGGTCTCGACCCAGTCGGCGACGTAGTCGCGGTACCACGTGACCATGAGGAAGCTGCACTCCCGACGCGGGTCCTCGCGGGCCGCGTCCAGGGTGGCCGCGTCGAGGTCGGCGACGAAGTCGGGCAGCGCCAGCCGGTCGATGACCTCCAGCCCGTCGGCGACGGCGTCGCGCTGGTGGCCGGCGCAGGTCGGATCGCTCCAACAGCCGCTGGCCAGCACGCCGCGCGGCGACGACCAGCTCATGCCCCAGGTGCTGGCTTCGAGCATCGAGTAGTCGAGGTCGTAGGGGATGAGGTCCAGCCGCCCCTCGTCCGCCGGGTCGAAGTACACCCGGTAGTTGTTCGTGTTGAGCGCGTAGCCGTCGATGTGCCCGACCCACTGCTCGGCGACGAGGTGGCGGTGCAGCGCGTCGAAGTCGACCCACGAATCCAGCGCTTCCTCGAAGACCCCGCTGCCGGTGGCCCAGCGCACGGCGTCGGCCACGGCGATGACGTCGGCGTTGTCGACGTCGGTCCCCTCCTCCAGTTCCATGTAGGGGGCCGCCCCGGGCGTAAAGTCCAGCAGCTTGTAGCTGCCGTCGTCGTAGTAGATGTACTTGCCGTCGTAGAGGTTGCCCCCGGGATCGTCGTAGACCCGCGACAGGAAGCGGTCGTCGGGGGTCTCGATGACGACGTAGAGCCCGTAGTCCATCCCGTTGATCGTCACGTGGGCGAAGGATGTCCGGGGGGCCGGCAGGCCGAGCCCTCGGAAGACCCGGTAGGACACGGGCTCCTTGAGGTAGGAGCAGTCGACGACGGCGTTGTTCAGCGTGAGGCTCTCCAGGCCGTAGAAGCGCTGATCCTCCACGAACCGGTTGAAGTCGACCCGGAGCTTCGGCTTGCCGTCGAGGGTCCGGAACGAGCCGATCTTTCCCCGCAGCCGGACACCGACGTCGGGCATGGGCTGCTCGTCGACCTCGACCTGGGCGAGCACGTAGTCGTAGGGGTCGGTGCCGAGCGCCTCCCAGGATGCTTCCGGCAGGGTGATCTCGACTTCGTGGATGGCGAGGGGGTCGAAGAACCAGCCGTCGATGTCGTCGTCCTGGGCCGGCACCTCCTCGACCACGACGAGCGGGTCGGGGAGCGGCGGCGCCGTGTCGGCGGTGTCGGCGCTGCCCCCATCCGGCGCGCCGCCGTCCCGGCCTCCCCCGTCGCTTTCCCCCCCGTCACCGGTGG
>RFKJ01000334.1 GCA_003694325.1 Deltaproteobacteria bacterium | reverse complement strand
GTAGCGGTGGCCGTGGAAGGCCCGGCACTTGCTCTCGTGCCGGGGGATCCGGTGCATGCTGTCCCACTCCAGGCGGCGGGTACAGGTGACCGGGGCGGCGGGCCGGGGAGCGGGTCTTGGGGGGAAGCGGTTCGACATCGCCTCGTCCTCCGTGGCACCGGCCGTAGCGAACCCGCCTCGCCGGCGCTACCCTGCCGGGACGCCCGGAGCCGCCATGCACCTGTTGTTCCTGACCCTGTCCCTGGCCTGCTCGACCCCGCCCTCGGGGACCGGCACCCCTCCCGACGACAGCGGAAGCGCCGACGGTGGGAGCCCCGACGGCGGGGCCGGTTCCGATGGCGGGACCGCCGACGGCGGCACGCCCCAGGATGGTGCGCCGACCTGGTACCAGGACGTCGCTCCCATCGTCGGCGCCCACTGCGCCGGCTGCCACGTGCGGGGTGGGATCGCCTTCGACCTGATGGACGTCGACACCGCCACCACCCTCGCCTCGTCCATGGCCGACGCGGTGGCCCAGGGCCGCATGCCGCCCTGGGACGTCGGCGCCACCGACGACTGCACCCCGGAGCGCCCGTTCGCCGACGACCCGCGCCCCTCTGCCGAGGAACAGGCGATCCTCCAGGCGTGGGCCAATGCCGGCGCGCCGATCGGCGACCCCGACGACCCGGCCGACGTCCCCGTGCCGGAGGTCGACGCCCTCGACCCGGTGGACGACGTGCTGGTGTCGCCCACGCCCTGGGTGATCGAGGGTCCCGACGACCAGTTCATGTGCTTCACGGTCGATCCCGGCAACCCGTTCGACCGGTGGCTGTCCGGCGTCGAGTTCCGGCCCGGGGATCCGACCGTCGATCACCACGCCCTGGTCTACATCGACCCCCGCGGCGAGTCGGTGGCCCTGGCCGGCGACGACGGGTGGTACGAGTGCTTCGGCGGCCCGGGGCTCGCCGAGGCCACGATGATCGCGGCCTGGGCGCCCGGTGCTCCCCCGGCCCGGGCACCGGAGGGCGCCGGGATCCTCGTCCCGGGACGGTCCCGCATCGTGGTGCAGATGCACTACCACCCCACCACCGACAGCCACGTCGACCAGAGCTCGGTCGCCCTGCAGTGGCTCGACGACGAGCCGTCCCGCACCTACCACATCAGCCTGCTGGGCAACGCCGGCAGCGCGGCCCGGGGCCTGATGCCCGGCCCCAACGACGACGGTGAACCCGAGTTCCGCATCCCCGCCGGCGTCTCGGACCACACCGAGACGATGTTCTACGACCTTCCGTCGAACA
Source organism: Deltaproteobacteria bacterium (assembly GCA_003694325.1). Classification (GTDB taxonomy): domain Bacteria; phylum Myxococcota_A; class UBA796; order UBA796; family UBA2385; genus J125. The sequence continues at coordinate 5,732 of RFKJ01000334.1, read as the reverse complement.
TGTCGGACATCTCGGTGGTCGGGGTCGGCACCCACATGCACTACATCGGTGCCGCCGGCGAGGTGTGGGTGGAGCGGAGCACGCCGGACGCCGGCGAGTCGGCCGAGGAGTGCATGGTGGCGGTGCCCACCTACGACTACGAGTGGCAGCGGCTCTACCTCTACGACGCCGACCTGGACCACACCCTCAAGCTGTCCGGGGGCGACCGGATCGTGCTGCGCTGCACCTACGACAACACCACCGACCACGAAGGCACCCGCAAGGCCCTCGAGGACGCCGGGCTGGACGAGCCCGTCGATGTCTACCTCGGCGACGAGACCCTGGACGAGATGTGCCTGGCGGTGATCTCCTGGGTGGACTGAAGGCCGACCGCCCCCGGGCCCGGACGAACCGGCCCGAGCGGGATCAGGCGCCACCCGGCCAGAACCGCCTCCAGCGCTCGGGAACCGGCTCGTCCGGGCGGGAGACCTGGCGCCAGACCGACCACCAGCCGGTGGCGGTCTCGGCATCGTCGCCGAGGAGGGCCCGGTGGGCCGCACGAAGCTGGTGGAAGGGGATGGTCTCGTAGCGGTGGTGGATCTCGTGGTAGCCGTTGTCGTGGCCGAACCAGTTGGCCAGGGCGCCGGTCCGCGAGCGACAGCCGGTGCGGGTCCGGTAGTGATCGGCGATCTCCGACCAGTACAGCAGCGGCGCGAAGACCAGCAGTTGCGGGAGCACGTGGTACAGCAGCACCAGTTCGAGGTGGCCCCCGATGGTCCCCGCCCCCAGCACGATCGCCCAGGTGCCCGCGACCACCGCCCAGTCCCGTGGACGGTTGATCTCAAAGAGCCCGCGGAGGTAGTCGAAGGCAACCAGGCCGCACAACGGGCGGCCGAACCAGATCCAGCGCAGGCGTGGTTGGGGGTCCAGCAGCCCGTAGTGACCATAGTCGTCCACGATGTGGTCACCCGGCTCGCCCAGCAGGCGGTGGTGCCGCAGGTGCTCGGCCCGCCAGGCCTGGAGGGTCACGAAGAAGGGCAGGGCGTAGAGGACCTGGAGCGCGTCGTTCAGCCTGCGGGTGCGGAACAGGTTGTGGTGGGAGGCTTCGTGGAGCAGCGCCTCGCCGATGCCGAACTGGATGCGGCCGATGAGCAGCACGGCGGCCGCGCGCGCCCACGCCGTCCCGATGTGCTCGGCGACGAACGCGGTCGCGAAGATGAGCCCCCAGTCCCGCAGCAGGGCGAGGGCACCCCGCAGGTCGCTCCGCCGCACGAAGTCCCGGGGAGAAGCCGACGCCCCCGACCCGCCCTGCGCTCCGTGCCGCTGCCCGACCACCTCGACCTCCCGTCTCGCTGCGCCCGGGATTCGTCCGGTCCCGGATGGTCGGTGCCCTGGATATCGTGCCGGACCGATCTGGTGCAGTCCACGAGGCGATGAAGGAGACTCACCCGTGTCCACCCGCCGCCCCCGCTCCCTCCTCCGCCGCCTCCTCATGGGGCTGGCGGTGGCGATACTGTTGCTGGCGGGCCTGGAAGGGGTGCTGCAGCTCACGGGCCTCGCCACCCGGGTGCGCCTGCGACCGGCCCCCGCCGGGGCCGATGCCCGGCGGATCCTCCTGGCGGTGGGCGACTCGGTCACCCAGGGGATCCCCTACCCGGAGGGCTACCCCGCGGCCCTTCGGCGAATGCCCGAGGTCCAGGCCGCCGGGATCCAGGTGGTCCGCCTGGCCTATGGCGGCAAGGGCTGGCACCACCTCGAAGCGGCCGTCCAGCGGTGGCTGGCCGACAACCCCGCCGCCCACGACGTCACCATGCTGACCCTCGCCGGGCACAACGACTGCGCCTACCTGGCCGGACCTGGCGGCGCACCGCCGGTGGCGCTGCAGCCCGAGCTGGGCCCGGTGCAACGGGCGCTGGGCCACCTGGCGACCTACCGCCTGCTGGTCCAGGTGGTGGCCCGGGCCCGGGGCCAGCGGGCCGACGATGACTACGGCGACGTGGTCCCGCCGGGCATCCGCGGCGACGCGGGGCAGCATTGCCGGCGACAGGCCGAAGCAGGCACCGCCCGCTTCCAGGCGCTGGCTGCCGAGCACGACATCCAGCTCATCCTGGCAACCTACCCGGTGCCGGCCGACGTCCGGGTCCACCTCTCGCGCCTCAACCTGGAGTTCAACCAGCTCCTCCGCGAGCTGGCCCGGCTTCGGGGGATCCCGCTGCTGGAGCTGTCGACCTGCACCCACGCCCGTCCCGACGCCGAGATGTTCCAGCGGGACGGGGTCCACCTCACCCGAGCGGGCTACCAGCAGCTCGCCGAGTGCATCGCCGACGGTCTGGGGCTACGCTGACCCCGGCGCGGTCCTTCGGCCGGCCTCCGGACGCCCCATGCCCATCTACGAGTACCGCTGCGAAGATTGTGGCGCGATCATCGAGGTCTTCCAGCAACCCGGCGACCCGTCGCCGCACCTGTGCGGCTACCGGTGCCGGCTCGACCCCGCCGACGACACCGACGGCCTGCGCGGCATGGGCCGCCTGCGCCGCAAGCTGGCCGTCCCCGGCGGCGTCATCTCGCCGACGATCCGCAAGGACCGGCCCACGCTGGCCGACGCCGAGCGGGCCGGGTTCTCCACCTGGGTCAACGAGGGGGGCAAGCTGGTCCGGGCCACCGGCGAGGCCGGCCCCAAGGTCATCAAGGGCGACGATGGTTCCTGATTCGCCGGAGTCCGCCCAGGCCCGCCCCCCATCACCCCGGTCCGGCAACACGCCCAGCCACCCCGCGGAGGAGACATGACCCTCATCCCCGTCATCCTGGCCCTGGCCTGCACCGACAAGGGCAGCGACTCCGGCGGTGCCCCCATCGTCGACGACACCGGCGCCACCGAGACGGTCGGGCCCTGCGGCCCCTGGACGGCCATCTGGCAGGTGGACGCCCGGTGGACCTGGCAGATCGACGAGGCCTACACCAAGCAGACCGAGATCAGCGGCGCCTGGCTGGCCGAGGTGGACAAGACCGAGACCTTCGACGGGGTGAAGGTCTACGTCTACCGCGAGGACATCAGCCTCAACGTGCCGGGTCACGAGCGGTGGGACGACCAGTTCGAGTACCGGTTCATCTGCGACGAACGGGGGGTCTCCCTGTTGCAGTGGGAGGCGCTATACGACCACAGCACGGCCTCCCGCGAGGACCAGGGGTTCTGGTCGGCCGAGTTCACCGAGGCCCAGCTCCTGTGGCCCTACGACATCCAGGTCGGCGACACCTGGGGCTTCGACCAGAGCTTCTACTTCACCACCAGCGGCGGCGAGACGACCCGGCCGCTGACAGTGACCATGTCGGCCGTCGACGAGACGACGGTCACCGTGCCCGCCGGCACCTTCGACGTGCTGAAGATCGAGTCCACCTGGAGCAGCGATCCCCGCCACGACTTCGAGGAATGGTCGACCACCAGCTACATCGCCCGCAACGTCGGCGAGGTGAAGATCGAGGGCTACGCCAACCTCACGTCCTGGGAGCCCGGCCAGGCGGAGTAGGCGCCGCCGCCCACAACAGGGTCAGGGGATCGTCGGGCACCTCGCTGTCGTAGTCGTCCTCGAACTCGGCGACGATGGCCCGGATCCGCGCCGTGGCCTCCATGGCCGCCGACAGGGGGCCCCAGAAGGGGGGGCGCTGCACCCTCGCGACGGCGTCCCGGGCGATGCGGACGGCCACCGCCTCCCACTCGCTGTCGTCGATGGGTTCCAGCGGATCGGCCGGGAGCCGGTCGTAGTACTGGCGGAAGCCCCCGGTGGGCCCGAAGAACTCGCGCAGCCCCCACCGCTGGCCCAGCCAGGCCTGCAACCGCAGGCACCCGTGTTCCCGCACGTCGATCTCGTCCCACAGGGGAAATCCCCAGTCGCGCTGGTGCCAGGAGTCGACGCCGTTGGTCACCCAGTGACACAACTCGTGCAGCACCATCTGGGCGGTGCAGTCATCGGCGTCGAGGTCGTCGCGGGTCGACAGCGCCAGCAGGCCCTGCCCGTCGGTCATGCTGAAGATGGTCGGGTCGCGCCGCAGGTACATGCCGAAGCGTCGGACGGTGGCCAGCCAGACCACGTCGAGGGGATCGACGTACCGCCGGGTCACCGGCCGCTGCCAGGTGTCATCGTGCAGGTGCGGGGGGACCCGCAGGCGACGCACGTCTTCGAGATCGCGCGGGTCGGCCTGGGCGTCGGGGTAGCGGGCGTCGGGGTCGAAGCGCTCCGGCATGGCGGCGGTGTCCTCCGGTTCCGGCAGTTAGCCGGTCGCCCCGTGGCCGATCCACCCACCAATCCCCTGTGGCCCCCCGAGCGCCCGGCGAGCCGCCCGGCCCCGGCCGGACGCCGGTGCGGGGAGTGTGCGTGGCGCTACCTGCCCGACGGCGGGTCCGCCGGGCCCCGGTGCCATCGCCACCCCGCCGCGCCGGCCCTGGACGACGACTGGCCGGCCTGCCCGGCCTTCGAGGCCAACCTGTCCTGCACCGACTGCGGCGCCTGCTGCGGGGAGGCCTACCACTGCGTCGAGGTCGGGCGCGACGAGGTCTTCGCCCGCCTCCACGGCGAGCTGCTGGTCGAGCGCTTCGGCCAGCTCCAGCTCCCCCGCCCCGGCGGTCGCTGCGTCTGCCTGGAGGGCTCGCCGCCGGCGCTGTCCTGTCGCCTGTACGCCGACCGGCCGGAGAGCTGCCGCGACTTTCCCGTCGGCGGGCGGAGCTGCGTCGAGGCCCGGTGCCGGGTCGGCCGCACCCCCTGATGCATCCAGAGCCGCCCGACTTGCGGTAGGGTGCGCCCCGTCGGGCACGCGGCGTGCGCCTGCCCGGCTTCCGCATCGCGCGGGAGGACACATGGACCGCGAGTTCTGGCTGGCTCGCTGGGAGGAAGGCCGGATCGGCTTCCACCGCGGCGAGGTACACCCCGACCTCCGCACCTTCATCGACCGGTGGCTGGACGAGGACCACCACTGCGTGCTGGTGCCCCTGTGCGGGAAGACCGTCGACATCCCCTTCCTGGCCGGGCGAGGTCACGAGACCGCCGGCGTGGAGATCTCCGAGCGGGCCGTCGCGGCCTTCCACGAAGAGCAGCGCCTCCGCCCGTTCGTGGACGAGGACGACGGGTTCCGGGTCTACACCAGCCCCGGCATCACCATCTACCAGGGGGATTTCTTCGAGCTGACCCCCGAGATCGCCGGTACCTTCGACCGGGTGTGGGACCGGGCGGCGCTGGTCGCGCTGGACGCGGGGCGGCGTCCCGCCTACGTCGCCCATCTCCGCACCCTGCTCCGCCCCGGGGCGAAGATCCTGCTGAACAGCTACTGCTACGACCAGAGCCGCATGGACGGCCCGCCGTGGAGCGTCAGCCCCGACGAGGTCCGCGCCCTGTGGTCGGACTGCGAGGTCGAGGGACTCCAGGAGCGCGACGCCATCGACGAGGTCCACTTCCGGGAGCTGGGGTTCGAGTCCTGGATGGTCACCACCTGGCTCATCACCCTGCCCGGCTGACCGCCCCGCCCGGGGCCGGGCAAACGGCGGGCGGGTCCGTCAGAGCTTCACGCAGCTCCGCAGCGCCAGGTTGCAGGTCAGGGTGACGGTGCCGTCGGCGACCACGTCGATGGACAGGTCGTCGTAGACCGTTCCATCCGGGAAGGTCGCCCGCACCCGGTAGGATCCGGCCGGCAGCCGACCCGGCGAGTGGGTCCCGCCGGCCCCGACGAGGACGACCTTGAGCCCGGGCGCGCCGCGCAGCAGGCGG
>RFKJ01000333.1 GCA_003694325.1 Deltaproteobacteria bacterium | reverse complement strand
GAACGGGACGAACTGGTCGGCGATGAACGCCTGGACCTCCAGCCCCCGGGCCAGGCGGTCGAGCTGGCGGGTGGCCGTCCCGGCCAGCGGCTTCAGCGGCCCCTGCCGCAGTCCGGCGACGAGATCCCGCGCGGCCTTGACCTGCCGGGCCCGAAACGCCGGCCCCCACCGCCGGTATCGGTCCTCGGGCAACCCCACCGGCGCCAGGCGGGCCTGGATGGCGTTGAGCAGCGGGTTGCCGCCCGCCTCGTGCTTGTAGTAGCGGCGCTTGTACAGACCCACCAGCTCGAAGATCCGCAGGATCTCCAGCGGGTTGCTGTCCGAGCTGCCGAGCTGGTAGACGACCTTGTGGCTGCCGTCCAGCAGCTCGGCCAGCGCCAGCACCATCCCGGTGGCGACCAGGTCCACCGGGATGAGGTCGACGACGTTGTCCTTGCCGGCCGCGTAGGCGACCGGCGACTTCAGGGCGAGGTAGATCATCGGCGCCGAGGTGTTGATCCCCTCGTTCCACCCCGGCTCGGGGAATTCCAGGGCGCTCTCGATGATCGCCGGTCGGCAGATGGTGTGCGGCAGGCCGCTGCGGCGGAGGATCTGTTCACCCAGGGACTTGGTGTAGGTGTAGGTGTTGGGCCAACCCCAGTACCGCGCCCGCTCCATCCCCTGCTCGGTGAGCTGCTTGTCGGTGTACTGGCGCTTGACCCGCGCCAGCTCCTCCTCCAGGGCCCGCCCGCGGCAGGGCTCGCCCCGCTCCTGCAGGTTCCGGCGGGCCTGGTCGTGGAAGTGACTCTGGCGGAAGGCGTCCCGGACCCGGTGTCGGACGTTGTCGACCAGGTCCACGCACTCGGCGATCTCCCGGTCGGGGTCCCAGTGAGCCCGGTCCAGGACGTCGGCCTTGGGGAACGGGAACTCCAGGGGATCGATCTCCTCCACCGCCCCGGTCCGGCTGCCGGCCACGTAGCAGGTCGAGGTGTGCAGGAAGGGCAGGCCGTCGTCCCCGTTGGCCGGCCCGGAAAGGTCCCGGACCAGGGCGACGAGGTTCTGCATGCCGAAGGCGTTGGCGTTGAGTGCGTAGTCCAGCGGCGGCGTGAAGCTGACCACCCCGGCGACGTTGACGAAGGCCGACAGCGTCCCCCGCAGCCGGTCCCGGACCTCGGCCGGCAGGCCGCCGAATGGCTCGCTCACGTCTCCCGGCACCGGGGTGAGCTTGTCGGCCATGAACGCATCGAAGGCCGCCCCCGGGTAGCGCCGGCGCAGCGGATCGAACACCGGCGAGGTCAGGATCTCGCGGCGGAAGCGCTCCTCGCTGCCCAGGCGCACGCGGCCATCCCCGTCCTTGCGCGGTCGGACGACCAGGTAGATATGGCCGATGTCGGGGAAGCGATCCAGAAGCAGGGAGACGAGGACCTTGCCCAGGAAGCCGGTCCCTCCCATGACCAGGAGGCGGGCCCCGGACAGGCGGGCCCGGACGTCGAGGGGCCCGGCGGCGGGGGTGTCGTGGTCGGCGCTCACGCGTCGGACTCCTCGAAGGCCGGCGCCGGGGCGGCCTGCGGTGCCGTGCGATCGACCCCGGCCTCGTCCACCAGCGCCGGGGGCGGCGTCCCGGTCGACACGTCGGCCATCATCAGCGGACAGATCCGGAAACAGGCGATGGACGGGTCCGGTCCGTGCACCTCCCGGGCCATGCGCAGGGCCTCGGCCATGGTCCGGGCCGGTTCGTAGCCGAGGATATGGGGTACGTACTCGTTGTCGGCCCCCACCACGATGACCCGACCGCGATGCTGCCGTCCGTTCTCTCCCCAGTACCACATGTAGAAGGGGTGGGCCGGGTGATAGGCCCGGCCGGTCCGGTAGAGCTGGATGTACGAGGGGTGGCGGGCGTAGTCGGCTTCGAAGCGCTTGTGCAGCTCCATCGCATCCCGGGTCTGGGGGAGCAGCTTGTGGAAGAACTCGACGTAGGCGGGATGCTGCTCGGGATCGAAGCGGTCGGTGCAGGGGTGCAGGGCGATGATGGTGCCCCCGGGCTTGAGCAGCGGAGCCCCTCGGTGCAGGTTGTAGAGGTAGCCCTCGATCATCACGCTGAGCAGCACCGGGTTGAGGAAGGCGCCGACGTTGTAGGGCGAGATGTAGGGCACCGGCAGGATCACGACGTCGAACTGCCCCTCCACCGGCACGCAGAGCTGCTGGTGGACCTTCTCGAGGATCGCCGCGTGCACCGGCTCGCAGGCCCCGGCGTAGACGGCGATCATCTCGTAGGGGGCGGGCACCTTCTCGAAGATCGCCTGCCGCGCGACCTGGGGCAGCAGCTTCAGTGTCCGCACCAGCCCCGACAGGGCCTTCAGTTCCACGTCGCTCAGCTCGTCCTCGTTGCGGGCGAGGAAGTCGAGCGGCTTGTCGAACATCCGGTTGTTGACGGTGGTCTCGATGTGGAAGACGTCGATCTTCGACTCGATGAGCCGGCCCACCTCGTCCATCCGCCGCGCCAGCTCGCTGCGGGGCGGGTCCATGTACGAACCACAGCCGCGCACCGCGGCCGGGGTGTGGTGGCCGCGCAGGGTGCGGTAGCCCACCAGCCCGGTGCCCAGTGACTTGTGGCCACCGTTCATGGGAACGAATGTGAGGTTGACGTAGATGATGAGATCGCTCTCGGCCGCCCGGCTGTTCAGCTCGACCTCGATGCCACTGTCGGTCGTGCCCAGGAACGTCAGGCCCCCGGGCTTCTCGGCGTCGTGGTTGTACAGCCGTTCGGGCCAGAACCGCTCGAAGGCCCGCGCCCCGACCACGTGGCGGATCTCGTCGGGCGCCATCGGGCGGTGGAAGGCGGTGGCGATGATGATCTCGATGTCCTCGACGCCGTATTCGTCGAGGAGCCGCAGCACCTCGTCGATGACCACCGCGCGGTTGTCCGGCGCCTTCATGGGCGGCAGCGGCATCGACAGGTCGTCGACGGCGATGGTCACCTTCATCCCCGGCCGCAGCCTGGCGAACAGCGGCTCGCTGCCAAGCGGGTGGGACAGCGCGTAGCGCACCGCGGCGGGCGGATCCGGCAGCCCCTTCATGGGCTTCTTGGGGTAGATGACCTTGGTGCCGACGGGCAGGTCCACCTCCACCAGGCGGGTGCCCGAGAACAGCACCCGCGGCCGGCTGCGGTGGTCGATGGTCACGACGCAGGGG
>RFKJ01000332.1 GCA_003694325.1 Deltaproteobacteria bacterium | reverse complement strand
CGCTCATGTCGGTCACGACGGCGAGGTGCCACCAAGCAGGATGACCTTCCAGCAGGCGGTCGCAGCCTCTGCGGGCAGCCAACGGCTACTTACGCGCTTCACCCTCTGGGTGAACCTCGATGTAGTCCCCACGTCGACGCGGATGCAGCCACGACGATCTCTTTCGGCAGAGTGCGTTCAACCGCGCCGACGATCCGTGGACGGGCGGTGACCGGATCCGACCCGACTCTGTCGGGAATGGCGACACTTTGACCGCGGTGGCTGGCTACAGTGGTCGACCGTGTTCCCGATCCCCGCCCTCGCTGCCCTCCTCGTCACCGACGCGTGGCTGGTCTCGCCGGCACTCGCCGTCCGGACCACGGTGCACGACGTCGGCGGGGTCGTCGAGCAGCGGTGGGCCGTGGACGATGGCCTGCCGGTCGAACACATCAACAGCATCGACCTCGCGCCGGATGGCCGCGTGTGGCTGGCCACCTACGAGGGGATCTGGACCTACGACGGGGACCGCCTGCGGCGCGCGCCGCTCGACCTGCCGTCGGTGCGGGTCGGCGGGATGCGCCGGGATCCCCGGACCGGCACGCTCTGGCTGAACACCGAGGCCGGGCTGGTGTCGGTGGACGGCGACGGCGTGCACACCTGGGATTCGGGGCTGCCCGACCGGCAGTTCAACCGGATGGTCCTGGCCTGGGGACGGCTCCTGATCGCCACCTCTCATGGGGTGCTCGACCTGTCGGACCGGCCGCGTCCCCACGCCCGGGCGCTGGTTGCCGGCATGGTGCGCGACCTGGCCGTGGATGGTGTGGACACGCTCTGGATCAACTTCATCGATGGTCGCCTGCTCCGCGAGGAGCGGGGAGGCCGCGTGGTTTCAGCACCGGCCGGTGCGCCCGACCCGCCCCGGGTGATCTTCACGCTGGACGATGGCCGGCTGTGGGTCCGGCGGATCGAGCGGGAAGAACCGCCGATGGTCTGGAGTGACGATCGCTGGGAGCCCGGACCGGCGGGCACCTTCGAGGGTCCGGCGGCCTGCACGGCGAGTCCGCGGGTCTGGAACGCGCCCTGTACCCCCCGTCACGGCGACGATGGCCCCTGGACGGTCGGCGGCGGGGAGGTGCGCTGGCGGGGGCAGCGCGTCTCCGCCATCGCCGGAAAGGTCCGCGACGCGGTGCAGGACCCCCGGGGTGACCTGTGGGTCGCCACCGATGGCGATGGGCTGCTGCGGTTTCGCGAGCCCCGGGTGTCGGTCGTCCGGCCCGGCGTCGCCGATCCGCGGGTCGACGGCACCTTCACCGATGGCCACACGCTGTGGATCCACACCCCGGAGGAGGGCTGGTGGATGGTGGGGGCGGCGGGAGCGACGCGGTTGCGGCTGCGTCCCGCCGAGGACGGGTGGACCGGCCTGGACTACCTGGGGCGATACCGGGACCGGACCCTGTTCGGGACCCAGGCCCGCAACCGGGTCGTCCTGCTGCCCGAGGGCATCGGGGACGACGGGCAGAAGCCGGCGGTCCCGGTCGTGTCGTGGGATCACGACGTCGTCGTGGCCAGCACCCGGACCGACGACGGGTCCCTGTGGTTGGCGGGGCGGGGGGGGCTGCTGCGGGCCGACGACGAGGGCTGGTGGGAGCACCCGGCGGCTCGCGGGCGCTCGGTGACGGCACTCGTGCCGTGGGGGCGCGACGGGGTGCTGGCGGCGATCGGTGGCGCGGGCCTTGCGCGGGCGACGGGCGCCGGGTCGCTGCGGCTGCTGGATACCCGGCCCGAGCTGCGCGAAGTCCGACACCTGCGGGTGGACGGGGGTCGGACCTGGGTGGCCACCACCAGCCACGGGCTGTGCGCCTGGGCCGGCGCGGACGCACCGCTGCGCTGCCTGGACGCAGCGGCGGGGCTGCCGGCCGCCGGCGCGCACGCCAGCGTCGTCGACGGCCGGGGCCGGACCTGGATCTCGACGAACCGGGGCCTGGCGGTCACATCCACCGGGGCGCTCCGGGCATTCGCCGATGGCGCCGCCGGCGCGCCGACGCTGCTGGTACTGGGGCGGGACGAGGGCCTGCCGGACGCGGAGTGCAACGGCGGGCTCGACCTCGCGTTGCGGATGGACGGCAGCCTGCTGCGGGTGGCGACCCAGGGCGGGGCGGTGACCGTGGACACGGCGGCGTTCCGGTTGCCGCCGCCACCGGCGGTGACCCTGCACCCGCCCATCGTCGACGGCCAGCCGCTGGAGGGGCGACTGCCCGCCCGGCACGGGCAGGTCGAGCTGGACTGGGAGGCTCCCGACCTGGCATGGGGGTCCAAGCTGCTGTTTCGCACTCGCATCGGCGACGGGCCGTGGAGCCCGCCCTCGACCCGGCGGTCGGTGACGTTTTCGCACCTGCCGCCGGGACGCTCCCAGGTGCAGGTCCAGGCCGGGCTCGCCGGTGGCTGGGGGCCGGTGGCCGGCGTGACCATCGTCCGCAACCCCGGGCTGTGGGAGCGGTCGACGACCTGGCAGGTGTTGGCGATGCTGGCGGTGGTCGGGGTCATCGGCGTGGCCCGGGTCCGGCAGCACCGGGTACGCCGGCTGGCGGAACGGCTGGCGCGCGAGGTGGACGCCAAGACGGCGGAGATCGCCCGGCACCGCGATCGGCTGGCCGCCCAGGCGCGGGAGCTGGAGCGGGTGGATGCGCTGCGCACCCGGATGATCGTCAACCTCCACCACGAGCTGCGGACGCCGCTGGCGCTGATCCTGGGTGCGCTCGACGTGGGGGACGCCGAGCACCTGGCGATCGCCCGGCGAACGGGGCGGCGCCTCGCTGAGCTGGTCGACCAGCTCTCGGACATCGCCCACCTGGAGTCGGGAGATGTCCGCGTCGTCGCCCGCAACCTCGACCTGGGCACCACCGTGGGGCGCATCGCCGAGCGCTTCGCGCTGCTGGCCCGCGAGCGTCACATCACCCTCGACGTGACCCGACCGGTCGGGGTGGTGGCCGCCTTCGCCGACCCGGACCTGCTCGACAAGGCCGT
>RFKJ01000331.1 GCA_003694325.1 Deltaproteobacteria bacterium | reverse complement strand
GAGGCTGCTGCCGAGGAGACCAGCGACGCCGCCGCCGAGGAGAAGGCGGCGCCGGGCTGGAACGCCCGCATGAAGAAGGACGAGCTGCTGGCCGTGGCCCGGGAGCTGGGGCTCGATGTCCACAGCAAGATGAAGAAGGCGGAGATCATCGAGGCCCTGCAGAACGCCTGATCCGCCGGGCCCTGTCCGCCTCGTTCCGCCCTCGTCGGCGACCCCGGCCGGGAGTCGTCGCCGCGGACCCGGCGGGGTCGGCCGATGGCCATCGGGGCCGCTGGACCCTCGCCGCGCCGGTGAGGGTTCGCCGCGAAACAAGCTCGTCCGATGTCGGTACATCCGATGAGTTTGTTGCGGTTTCTGGTTCGAGCCTGCTCGATGGACGGGAATGGAAGTCCTCTCACACGAGCAGCGAATGAAATCCACGGGATGAGGCGCCATCCTCGCCACGAGTTTCGCGAAGGCCGGCCGCGCCTCCCGCCTCGTCCCGCGCCGCCCCGTCCCCGCCCCCTGCTCGACGGGGACCCCGGCCGTGCGCATGGTGTGCGAGTGGTGACGGCAGCCGCGGGTTCGTGGGTTACGCGATCCGCCGCTGCTGTGGCCCTGGACCCCATCCCCTTCATCCCATGGACCGCCCGATGGCTCGCGAACCCTACCTCTCCCCGATCATCCCCGGCATCGTCGAGCAGACCCACCGCGGCGCCGAGCGCTGGGACATCTTCTCCCGCCTGCTGGCAGACCGGATCATCTTCCTGGGCACGCCGATCAACGACATGGTGGCCAACGTCGTGATCGCCCAGCTCCTCTACCTGGACAGCCAGGATCCCGAGAAGGACATCTACCTCTACATCAACAGCCCCGGCGGGGTGATCACCGCGGGCATGGCCATCTACGACACCATGCAGTACATCTCGGCCGACGTGGCCACCATCTGCATGGGGCAGGCCGCGAGCATGGGGGCGGTCCTGCTGGCCAGCGGCACCAAGGGCAAGCGGCGGGCGCTGCCCCACGCCCGGGTGCTCATCCACCAGCCCCTCGGCGGCGCCCAGGGCCAGGCCACGGACATCGAGATCCACGCCCGCGAGATCCTGCGGATGCGCGAGCAGCTCAACCAGGTCATGTCCCACCACACCGGCCAGCCCCTGGAACGCATCCAGTCGGACACCGAGCGCGACTACATCATGACCGCGCAGGAGGCGTTGGAATACGGCATCATCGATGAGGTGATCGAGTCGACCGCCTCCACGGACGAGGGCTGAGCCCTCGACGCCTTCTCCCCCTTGTCTCCGCAGGAGTCCTCTTGAGCCGAAAAGGTCAGGCCGGCCGCAACCTGAGCTGCAGCTTCTGCGGCAAGTCCCAGCGCGAGGTGCGCAAGCTCATCGCCGGTCCCTCGGTGTACATCTGCGATGAATGCGTCGAGCTGTGCAACGACATCATCACGGAAGAATACGAACGCGAGGACTACTACGCCTCGCGGGCGCTGGTCCCCAAGCCCAAGGAGATCAAGGCGCACCTCGACCAGTACGTCATCGGCCAGGAGCGGGCCAAGCGGGTCCTGTCGGTCGCCGTCCACAACCACTACAAGCGCATCGACAGTCGGTCGGGCCACGATGACGTCGAGTTGCAGAAGAGCAACATCCTCATCATCGGGCCGACGGGCACCGGCAAGACGCTGCTGGCCCAGACCCTGGCCCGGTTCCTCAACGTCCCGTTCACCATCTGCGACGCCACCAGCCTGACCGAGGCCGGCTACGTCGGGGAGGACGTCGAGAACATCGTCCTGTCGCTGTTCCAGGCCGCCGACTACAACGTCGAGCGGACGATGAAGGGAATCATCTACGTCGACGAGATCGACAAGGTCGCCCGCAAGGGGGACAACCCGTCGATCACCCGGGACGTGTCCGGCGAGGGCGTGCAGCAGGCCCTGCTCAAGATCATCGAGGGGACGGTGGCCAACGTGCCGCCCAAGGGGGGGCGCAAGCACCCGCAGCAGGAGTTCCTGCAGATCGACACGACCAACATCCTGTTCATCTGCGGCGGAGCCTTCGTGGGGCTCGACAAGATCGTGGAGCAGCGGGTGACGAAGTCGGGGGTGGGGTTCGGTGCCCGGCAGGCCAGCAAGGAGGCGCGCAGCCGGACCCGCAGCGAGCTGCTGGCGATGGTCGAACCCGAGGACCTGCTGAAGTTCGGGATGATCCCGGAGTTCGTCGGCCGGCTGCCGGTGCTGGCCACCCTGGACGAGCTCGACGTGGACGCCCTGGTGCGGATCCTCGTCGAACCGCGCAACGCCCTGATCAAGCAGTACAGCCGCCTGTTCGAGATGGAGAACGTCCAGCTCAAGTTCACGGACGGGGCGCTGGAGGCCATCGCCCGGGAGGCCATCGCTCGGAAGACCGGGGCTCGGGGACTGCGGGCCATCCTCGAGGAGATCATGCTCGACGTGATGTACGACCTCCCCAGCCGGGAGAACATCAAGGAGTGCATCATCAGCGAGGAGGTGGTGGCCCGGACCAAGGACCCGATCCTGGTGTACGAGAACGAAGCGGAATGGGCCTGACCATGGGCCCGTCATGCACCTGAGCCCGGTGGACACGTGGCGTTCTTCAAGGACCGCAAGCCCGGAGGGGGGGAGGTGACCGCGGCCCTTCCCTTGCTGCCCCTCCGCGATCTCGTCGTGTTTCCGCACATGGTGGTGCCGCTCATCGTCGGCCGCCAGAAGTCGCGTGCGGCGCTGACGGCGGCGTTCAAGTCGGGCAAGCAGATCCTGCTGGTCGCCCAGAAGGTGGGACGGACCGCCGAGCCCTCTCCCGACGAGATCCACCGGGTCGGGACGGTCGCCCACATCATCCAGATGCTGCGCCTGCCCGACGACAACCTCAAGGTGCTGGTCGAGGGGCGGCAGCGGGCGCGGATCCGCCGCTACCTGGACACCGAGGAGTACCTGCGGGTCGAGGTCGACCGCCTCCGCGACGTGGACGTGGCCGAGGTCGAGGCCGAGGCGCTGATGCGGTCGGTCAAGGCGTCCTTCGAGAGCTTCGTCAAGCTCAACAAGGGGGTGCCCCCCGAGATGCTGCTGACGCTGGCGGCCATCGACGAGCCGGGACGGCTTGCGGACACCCTGGTGGCCAACCTCGGCCTCAAGCTGGAGGAGCGGCAGGGCATCCTGGAGGAGCTGGACCCCATCCGGCGGCTGGAGCGCCTGCTGCAGTTCATCCAGGGCGAGGTGGAGATCCTGCAGGTCGAGCGCAAGATCAAGAGCCGCGTCAAGAAGCAGATGGAGCGCAGCCAGCGCGAGTACTACCTCAACGAGCAGATGCAGGCGATCCAGAAGGAGCTCGGCGAGAAGGACGAGTTCAAGGCCGAGCTGGCGCTGCTCGAGCGACGGATCCACGACAAGCCGCTGACCGACGAGGCCCGCGACCGCTGCCTCAAGGAACTGCGCAAGCTCAAGATGATGAGCCCGATGAGCGCCGAGGCGACGGTGGTGCGCAACTACCTCGACCAGGTGCTCTCCCTGCCCTGGAACCACTACGCCGAGGAGAACCTGGACCTGGAGCGGGCGGCCCGGATCCTGGATGAAGATCACTACGGGCTCACCAAGGTCAAGGAGCGGATGCTCGAGCACCTCGCGGTCAGTTCGCGGGTGGACCGGCTGCAGGGACCGGTGCTGTGCCTGGTCGGCCCCCCGGGGGTGGGCAAGACCTCGCTGGCGCGGAGCGTCGCCCGGGCCACCGGGCGGGAATTCGTGCGGCAGGCGCTGGGCGGGGTGCGCGACGAAGCCGAGATCCGCGGCCACCGCCGGACCTACATCGGGGCGCTGCCCGGCAAGATCCTCCAGTGCATGAAGCGGGCGGGGACGAACAACCCCCTGTTCCTGCTCGACGAGATCGACAAGATGTCGGCCGATTTCCGGGGCGACCCCTCGGCGGCGCTGCTGGAGGTGCTCGACCCGGAGCAGAACCACTCCTTCAACGACCACTACCTCGACCTGGACTACGACCTGTCGCGGGTGATGTTCCTGTGCACGGCCAACACGCTGCAGGGGATCCCGGCCCCGCTGCAGGACCGCCTCGAGATCATCCGGCTGCCCGGCTACACCGAGGAGGAGAAGCTGGCCATCGCCCGCCGGTACCTCATCCGCAAGCAGCGGCAGGCCAACGGCCTGGCTCCCGAGCACGTGGTGTTCACCCGGCAGGCGGTGGAGATGATCATCCGCCGCTACACCCGGGAGGCGGGGGTGCGGAACCTGGAGCGGGAGATCGCCCGGGTCTGCCGGAAGGTGGCGCGGATGGTGGTGGAGCGGGGAGAGGACACCCGGGTCCGGGTCACCTCGCGCAACCTGCCGGACCTGCTGGGCGTGCCGCCGTTTTCCGGGGACGAGCACGAGGCCGAGGACCAGGTGGGGGTGGTCAAGGGGCTGGCGGTCACGCCGTGGGGCGGCGAGGTGCTCGACATCGAGGTCGCGGTGGTCAGCGGCAAGGGCAAGCTGATCCTGACCGGGCGGCTGGGGGACTGGCTGAAGGAGAGCGCCACGGCGGGTTTCTCCTACATCCGGGCTCGGGCCGACCAGCTCGGGCTGGACCCCGAGTTCCACGACAAGCACGACTTCCACGTCCACTACCCGGGCAACTCGCTCAAGACCGACGGGCCCAGCGCCGGCATCGCGATGGCCACCGCGCTGGTGAGCGCCCTGACCGGCATTCCCGTGCGCAGCGACGTCGCCATGACCGGCGAGATCAGCCTGCGGGGGCGGGTGCTCCCCATCGGGGGGCTCAAGGAGAAGGCCCTGGCCGCCCACCGGCGCGGGCTGACCCGGGTGATCATCCCGGCGCGCAACGCCAAGGACCTGCCCGACGTCCCCGAGCAGATCCGGGAGCAGCTCGAGTTCATCGAGGTGCAGCACATGGACGACGTCCTGGAGCACGCGCTGCGCTGGCCCTCGGGACGGGGGCTGCTGGCGTCGCCGTCGCCGGAACCCCCGCCTGCCGAGCACTGAATCGCTGGTTGCGCGGCGGGGGCGAATGCCGGGGGCAGAAAAAGTGGCCCCGGTCGTGTTGACACCCCGCGGGGGGACACATTAGAAGGCGCAGGCTTCGGCTGGGGGCCATCCCCAAGCCCCTCGCGGATGCCTCCCGGCGGACGTCGAGGGACATCGCCGGGGCGGATAGCTCAGTCGGGAGAGCAGCAGCCTTACAAGCTGCGGGTCGCAGGTTCGAACCCTGTTCCGCCCACCCCGGCCGGCCATCCAATCGTTCTCTACATCGCTGGGGTGGTAGTTCAGCTGGTTAGAACGCCGGCCTGTCACGCCGGAGGCCGCGGGTTCGAGTCCCGTCCACCCCGCCATGATTCCCGAACCGCCCGGAGCCTCATCCGGGCGGTTCTACGTTCGGGGCTTCCCTCGGCGGCGGCCCTCCGGTTATCCCCCCTCGATGCTGCGCGGCCTGCTGCTGTTCCTGTTCCTCGGCGCGTCGAGCCGGCCTTCGGCGGCGGGCGTGCCGGCGCGGATGCCCAAGGACACGGTGAAGGGGCGCACCCTCTACGAGGATCACTGCTGGCAGTGCCATGGCCCCGAGGGCCGAGGTGACGGGCCGCTGTCCTCGTTCTTCGCCGATCGCCCGCTCGACCTGCGCGGGCGCCCCGAGGAGCTGTGGCCCTCCCTGGTGGCGGTGGTGCAGGAGGGGCGCGGCGACATGCCGGCCTTCGCCGAGGTCATGGACCGCCGGGACAGTCGGCGGATCCTGGAGTGGCTGGCGGCGCTGGACGGGGATGCCCTGGGACGGGACGAGCGACCCACCCGGGGCCAGGAACCGGCGGCGGGCGAGGCCGACGGCGAGCCGGGCGCTCCGCCCGACGCGGCCGTACCCGGGAAGGACGAGCCGGACATTCCGCCCGACGGGTCGGCGCCGCGGCCTCCCCGCCGCGACACCCGGTCGACACCGGACGTCTCGACGAAGCCGGCGGGTTAACCCGTCACGAGTCGGTGAAACCGGCGGGATCTCCCCCGGCATCATCCCCCCGGGCATCGAGGCCCCGCCGCCCTCTCTCGGACAGGAGCAGCCATGCGCGTCGCTACCGTGATCCTCACCTCCCTGCTGGTTGCCGCGATGGGGCCGTCTCGGGCCTCGGCGGCCGACGTCCAGGCTGGAGAAGCGTTGTACATGGCCAACTGCATGGCCTGTCACGGGGCGGCCGGCGATGGCAAGGGGCCGGCCGCGGCGGCGCTCAACCCCAAGCCGGCCGACTTCACCTCGGCCGCCTATTGGGACGGCAAGACCGACGATTTCCTCAAGCAGGTCATCCGCACGGGCAAGCCGGACACGGCCATGATGCCCTTCGCCCAGCTCTCGGACAGCGACATCGACAACCTCGTGGCGTTCATCAAGTCCAAGAAGCCCGCGAAGTAGTGGCCGCCGTCGGATAGGGGGCGGTCGGGCTCCGCCGGGGCGACGGTACCGGCACGGGGGCCTCATCGCCTTGCGCCCCCGGGCTCTGCTTCGCCATGAACGACACGGTCTCCGCCGCCATCCTCGGCCTGGTTCAGGGCCTCACCGAGTTCCTGCCGGTCTCCAGCTCGGGCCACCTGGTGTTGTTCCAGCGGTGGCTCCCGGTCACCGGCAGCCACGTCGCCTTCGACCTTGCCCTGCACCTGGGCACCCTGCTGCCGGTCCTGCTGGTGTACCGGGACGACTTCCGGCTGATCCTCCAGGACATCGTGGCCGGGGAGGGGGCGTGGCGGGATCGCCCCGGTGTCCGGCTGCTGGCCTTCCTGGCCATCGGGTCGCTGCCGACCGCCGCCATCGGCCTGTTGCTGCAGGACTGGTTCGAGGCCGCGTTCAGCAACCCCATCTCGGTCGGCGTCGCCTTCGCGGTCACCGGCACGGTCCTGTACCTGACCCGGTTCGCGCCCCGGGGGGAGGTGGACCTGCGGACCATGAACCCGACCCGGGCCCTGCTGGTGGGTCTGGCCCAGGGCATCGCGATCACGCCGGGGATCAGCCGGTCGGGCAGCACCATCGCCGCCGGGCTGTTCCTCGGCCTCCGGCGCGACGTGGCCGCCCGTTACTCCTTCCTGTTGTCGATCCCGGCCATCCTGGGCGCCTTCTCCCTCAAGGTGGGCGAACTGTCCACCGACCAGGCCTCGCTCGGGCCGCTGGTGGTGGGGTTCGCGGCCTCGGCGGTCAGCGGCTACCTCGCGCTGCGGGTGCTGCTCAAGCTGGTGGACTCGGGAGACTTCTCCCGGTTCTGCTGGTACCTCTGGGCGCTGTCGGCGGTGGCCCTGGGAATGGCGCTGCTGGGTTGAGTCGATCGAACCGATGGGGCGGGGGGGCGGCCCGGGCGGGAATCGGCGGCTCGGAAGACCCCCACCAGCCCGCGCAGCTCCCTTGACGCCCGCAGGGGGGTGGCTTATCTGCCTGCTGCTG
>RFKJ01000330.1 GCA_003694325.1 Deltaproteobacteria bacterium | reverse complement strand
CCCCCAGGCGCTGCCGGGGACGGACCCCGGCGACCCCAGCGCCCGCCCCCCCATCGACCCCGACCAGGTGCTCAAGCAGGGGGAGCGCGACGCCAAGCAGCTCCAGGCCGAGGGACCGACCGTCACCCTCGCCGGGGAGATCACCCTGTGGCAGCCGGATCCATCGCGGGGCGAGACGAAGCAGGTCGACTACGTCGGAGAGCTGCGCATCGAGCTGCTCAGCGACGAGGCGGACCAGCGCAACCAGCTGCTGCACTCGGCGCGGCTGCCCGGACCGGGACCCTTCACCCTGACCGTGCCCCAGGACCTCGGCAAGGTCCACCTGTTCGCCTACTACGACGCCCAGGGGGACGGCCCCGGGGAGGACGAGCCCCGCGCCAGCAGCCGCTCCTTCCGGATCAAGGACGAGGACATCACCGGGTTGAAGCTGGAGGTCGGGCCCAACCGCATCGACAGCCAGGACGGGCCGTGATCGCCCGACCGCCCCCCCCACCGGCGCGGTAGGCTCCGCCGGTGCCCGCCTCCGCCCGCTCGCCGATGCTCCGCCTCGTCGCCGGCCCCCTGGTGGCCGTGGCCTGCGGGGTGCTGGCCTGGACGGCCGGGCTGGCCGGCCCGGCGGTGTCGACCGCGGCGGTGACCGGCCTCACCGCGACCTGGTGGGTGCTGGAGCCGATCCCCATCGCCGCCGCCTCCCTGGTCCCCTTCGCCGCCTTCCCGCTGCTCGGCGTGCTGGACCACAAGGCCGTCGCCGCCGCCTACGGTCACACCCTCATCATGCTGCTCATGGGCGGCTTCATGCTGTCGACCGCCATGGCGGCCAGCGGGGCCCACCGACGGGTGGCCGTCACCCTGGTCCGGGCCCTGGGAGGAGGGCGTCGCCGCCTGGTGCTGGGCTTCATGCTGGCCACCGCCTTCTGCAGCATGTGGATCAGCAACACCGCCACCGTGCTGATGCTGCTGCCCGTGGCCCTCGCCGTGCTGGAGCAGGACCCCCGGGCGGATGAGCTGGGCGTCCCCCTGCTCCTGGGGATCGCCTGGGCATCGAGCATCGGTGGCCTGGGCACGCCGGTCGGCACCCCGCCCAACGTCATCTTCATCGGCGCCTACGAGGAGGTCACCGGCGTCCAGATCGGATTCCTGGACTGGATGGGGATCGGCCTGCCCGCGGTCGCCGTGCTGCTGCCGGTGGCCTGGTGGCTCATGGTCCGACGCCTCCCGCCCGGCCAGGCGGTCCGGGTGGCGCCCCTGGGGCCGATGGGACGCCACGAGTCCCGCGTGCTGCTCCTGTTCGCGATCACCGCCCTGGCCTGGACCACCCGCACCGCACCGTGGGGCGGGTGGAGCCGCTGGCTGCATGCCGAGGGCGCCGGAGACGCCACCGTCGCCTTCGTGGCCCTGCTGCTGCTGTTCGTCCTGCCCAGCGGGGAGCCGGCGCGGCGCGGCGAGCAGCGGACGGCGGGGCGACGCTCGGTCGAGGGGCGACTGCTGAGCTGGGAGGAGGCCCGGCAGATCCCCTGGGGCCTGCTGCTGCTGTTCGGCGGCGGCATCGCCATCGCCCGGGCCTTCGACGCATCCGGGCTCGGTGACGCCATCGGGCACGCCCTGGCCAGCTTCACCGCCCTGCCGGTGTTCGCGTTGCTGCTGCTGCTCTGCCTGGGCGTCACCTTCCTGACGGAGGTCACCAGCAACACCGCCACCACCACCCTGCTCATGCCGGTGCTGGCGTCGGCGGCCACGGCCGGGGGACGCGATCCCGCGCTGCTGATGGTCCCGGCGGCGCTGTCGGCGAGCTGCGCCTTCATGCTGCCGGTGGCCACCGCCCCCAACGCCATCGTCTTCGGCACCGACCGGGTCCCGATGCCCGAGATGGTCCGGCGGGGCCTGGCGCTCAACGTCGCTGGCGCCGTGCTGCTCGCCGGTCTCTGCACTGCGCTGCTGCGGGGCGGCCTTGTCTGATCGCGCCCGTCGGGCGTGGATGGCCGCCCTCGCCTGCGCCGGCACGCTGCTGCTCACCGGCACGCCGCTGACGGGCCCCCTGACCAGCTACGCCCGCAGCGCGCCCATCCTCGCGGGCCTGGGTACCTGGCTGGCCCTGCGGGCGGCCCCCGATCGCCCCGGGCTGGCCGCGGCCGTCGCCGGCCTCATCAACCTGGCGCCGGCGGCCGGCTTCTACGTGACCCGGCTCGGCATCGATCGCTTCGAGGTGCCCTACGTCCCCGGTGACGCCGTCCTGTTTCGGGTGCTGTCCACGGCCACCTTCACCCCGCGGGGGACCGGGCCGCTGCTGACCGCCGGCGCCGTCGCCCTGCTGGTGGCCTTCCGCCGGCCTGCCCTGCCCGCGGGGCTGGCCATGCTCGGGGGTGCGGCGGCGACGGTGCTGGGACGTTGGCTCCTGTACCGCGCCTCCCGCGCCTGGCTCTCCGGGGCGTTCCACGCCTGCAGCGACCTGGCCTTCGCCGCCGGCCTGACCGGGGGGCTCGCCCTGGTCGGAGCCCTCGTCGGGGTGGGGCTCGGCCGGAGGTCTCCGAGCCCCGACCGGACGGGGCGGCTGGGGCGAAGCCCGGCGCTGCTGCTGGTGCTCATCACCCTGCTCAGCGGCTGGGTCGGCACCCCACCGATCGCCACCCTGTCGCGCGCCCTGCCCATCCCCGACGTCCGAACCCCGGTCCCCCTCGCTCCCCCGGGGCGGGCCTGGTCGGCCCCGGTGGTCCCGGTCTCGGCCCGCACCACGCCCGCCGAGCTCTCGGCCTGGCTCGACGCCCACGACCTGCCGGTGGTCGACGAACCGCGGT
>RFKJ01000329.1 GCA_003694325.1 Deltaproteobacteria bacterium | reverse complement strand
CGCCGGCGGCTCGCTCCGGCCGGGCGGGGGATCCGCCGGGTCGCCCGGCGGCGGGTCCACCGGCACCCCTCCACCCGGGCGACCCCCTCCCCGCGCTGCCGATGCCTCCTCGCCCAGCTCGTCGGCCCGCTCCAGGATCGGGTCCCGGCCGCAGGCCCCGGCGACCAGCATCCCGATGAATCCGAGCACGGTGCCGATTCGGGTCTTCATCCTTTTCTCCCGCGAGGGTAGGCTCACTCAGCCACGAGCAGACCGTCGCGCCCGACCCGGCCCGGGACGCTCCGGCTCGCCACGGTGCCACCCATCATACGCCGACCGGACACCCGCAGACCCGTGAATCCTCCCCGCTCGTCGAACCCATCGCGGACCGCACCTCCCCGCACCACGATCGCCACCATGGTGCGCGCCGGCCTCAAGCCCGAGCTGCTGCTCATGGTCGCCAAGGTCTACATCCCGGTGCTGTTCCCGGCGACCTTCCTCATCGCCCTGGTGTCGGTGACGCTGGATCGTCGCCTCGGCTTCGCCGACGGCTTCCTGCCCGAGGGCCCGAACTACGGGATCGCCGCGGTCAGCTTCGTCGGTGGTGCCCTGCTGTGGCTGTACACCTACGAGCAGCTCATCGACCGCGGGGCCGGCTCGCCGTCGCCCACCGCCGGCCGGACCCGACATCTCGTGACGACCGGCATCTACGCCTGGTGCCGCAATCCGAGCATCTGGGGGAAGTTGTTCGGCGTGCTGGCGGTCGGCTTCGCCTTGAACTCCTTCTCCTTCTGCTTCATCATCATCCCGATCCTGCTGACCCTCTCCCTCATCGAGAAGGTCGTCCGCCAGGAACCCCAACTCGTCGAGGTCTTCGGCGAAGAATACGAGGCCTACCGCAAGGAGGTCCCTCTCTTCGTGCCTTGGAAGATCTTCTTCCGCCGGCGCTGAACGACCGGCACTCCAGGGAGTCGACATGGACGTCACCCTCATCAACCCCCCCGAGAAGCTGCGCGTCTGGGCCGGCATCCCCAAGGCCCACGCCCACGGCGTGTACTGCTTTCCGCCCCTGGGCTTGATGTACCTGCAGGCCGCCGTCGAGAAGCGCTCCCAGTACAAGGTGGAGATCGTCGACCCGGTCGTCGATGACCTCGACTACCCCGACTTCGAGGAGCTGCTGCGCCGCTACCCCCTCGATCTCGTCGGGATCAGCGCCTACACGCACTCCCTGCCCGACGTGCAGATGACGGTGAACACGGTCCGCAAGATCAACCCGGACGCCCGGATCATCATCGGCGGCCCGCACACGACCATGTTCCCCGAGTACAGCATCCAGCTCAAGGGCGTGGACGCCATCACCACCGGCGACGGGGAGGATCCGTTCCTCGATGTCGTCAAGAGCTTCGACGCCGGCGGTGGTTGGGAGGGGATCCCGGGGATCTGGTGGAAGGACGAGGACGGCCAGGTCCACAAGGAGGCCGAGCTGCCGAGCACCCGGAACCTGACGGCCTATCCCTGGCCCGACCGCAGCCGGGTCCGGTACGGGGACTACTACCTGCCGGGCACCAAGCAGCCGCTGGTCACCACCGCCATCACCAGCCGCGGCTGCCCCCACTCCTGCCCGTTCTGCCTGACCTACAAGAAGCAGTACCGCATCCGGGACATCGACGACATCCTCGACGAGATGGAGCACTGCGTCAGCCTGGGCATCACCGAGACGCACTTCATCGACGACCTGTTCACCCCCAACAGCCAGTGGGTGCTCAAGTTCTGCGACGCCATCGAGCGGCGCGGCGTGAAGTTCTCCTGGGGGTACAAGACGACCATCGCCGGGACGACCCGGGAGCAGATCCGCCGGTGCCGGGAGACCGGCTGCACCAAGATCCACTTCGGCGTCGAGTCGGCCAACAACGAGGGTCTCGACGTCTGGGGCAAGCACTGCGACACCGACGACGTGCACCGCGTCTTCAAGTGGTGCCGCGAGGAGGGCGTGCGCAGCGTCGCCTACATCATGCTGGCCGGCCCGCACGAGCGGACCATGGAAGAGGCGATCCGCAACATCGACGAGATGATCAAGCTCGACGCCGACTACGCGGTGTTCGCCGTGTTCTCGCCGTACCCCGGCACCGACAGCTTCGCCGAGGGGGCCAAGAAGGGGCTCTACGCCGCCGACTGCTGGGACCGCCTGATGAAGGACCCGCTCTGCGGCGTCGAGGTCCCCGTCGCCTGGGAGGAGCACCTCACCAAGGAGCAGGTGCTGGAGCTGCTGAAGATCGCCCATCGCAAGTTCTACGCCCGGCCGCGGTTCATCGCCCGCCAGGTGCTGGGGCTCGAGACCGCCGCCGAGTTCAAGCGGCTGGCCCAGGGCGCCCTGTCGCTGGTGAAGCTGGAGCTGCTCAACGCCAAGAGCCGCACCGCCCCGGTCTGAGCCGTGCTGCTGCTGCTTTCCCTGCTGGTCATCGCCCGGGCCGGGCCCGAGGCGGTGCCGGCCGCCGGTGGTGACGGCGATGCGTCGGCCCGCCTGGATGAGGCCGATCGCGCCTGGGCCGTCGCCACCTCCCGGATGCTGGGAGCCGCGGGCACGGTGCGAGATCGGGCCTGGAACCTCGGTCGGACGGCCGACTCGGTCATCACCGCCGGTCGCATCGGCTACATGTCGGCGCTGAGCAGCGACGTGCATCGCCTCGACCAGGCCGTGGCCAGCGCGCAGCTCGCCGCCGAGGTGCTGGCCGAGGCCGCCGGGTTGCCCCCCGGATCCGCCCCGCCGCCCGTCGCACCGGCCGAGTAGCCGGGTCGCTTCGTCGAGTCCCGCCCCCCTGCCCGGCCCCCGGGCAGGGGGGCGGATCTCGCCGCGAACTCGTCCGCCCGCCGGCGGGAGTCTACGGGTTGCCAATCCTGTATTCACTTGATCTCCAAGTACAGTCTTGCTATGTCAAGACATAGCCTCCGGCGTCTGCCGTGCTGCCCCTCCCCGGCCCGTTCTCCCGGGCTGGAACCCCTCCTCGCCGCGAATCCCCGCCCTCTCCCGCCCCGGGTCCATCCATGCCCCAGCCCCACGCGTCTTCGAATTCCGCGCTCGCCTTCGACGAGGTGCCTCGTGGCACCGGAACCTCCGGTGCAACCGAGCAGATCGCCCGTGCGCTCCGGGAGTCGGGGATCGACGCCCCCTCCGGCCTGTACGACGAGGCGCTGGCGCTGGCTCGCGACGGACACCTGTCCCCGGCCGCCGAGCGCCTCCGGATGCTGCTCTGCCTGGACCCGACCGATGCCGAGGCCAGCCTGTTGCTCGGCAAGATCCTCGCCTCCCGCGGACAGTACCAGGAGGCCCTGGCCAACCTCGACGCCGCCGTCACCCACGGCGCGGTGCTGCCCCCGGGGCTGCGCGACCGGGTGGAAGCCGGCCTGCACAAGCAGATCCGCGACGCGGAGGAGCACCGGGCCCGCGTGGCGGCTCGCGAGCGAGGCGAGGTCCACGCGCTGCGCGACGAGGCCAAGAAGCTCCGCTCCGAGAACGCGGCCCTGGAACTGGAGGTCGACGAGCTGCAGCGCCGGGTGCGCCTGTGGTCCAGCGCCACGGCGATCAGCATCGGGGTCACGGCCGCGCTGCTCCTCGCCAGCCTGATCTTCGGCGGCGATGATCACCCAGACGCCGACGCCCCGTCCGCCGACAGCCCGGCGGCCCACGCGACGGGGGATGCCTCGACGGCGACGACCGAGCCGGTCGTGCTCACCCCGACGCCGACGACCGTGGCCTCGGCGAAGGGGTCCGCGTCGACGGCGACCACGCCGGCGGCGACCACCGGTACGGGGACCGTCGCCCTCGACACGGTCCCGGCCGCCGGGACGGCGGCGGCCCCCGCCGCAACGACCGGGACTGCCTCCGCGCCCACCGCTGCCCCCGTGCGGACCCACGTCGTCCAGAAGGGGGACACCCTCGGGAAGCTGGCCCAGCGCTACTACGGCAACAGCGGCCTGTGGCCGACGATCCAGGCCGCCAACCGCGACCTGCTCGGGGATGGCGTCGCCCTCAAGATCGGGATGAAGCTCAAGATCCCGCCCAAGCCCTGAGCCGGCCGGTGGTCACCGGTCTCCCCGACCGGGAGCCCGGCCTCAGCCGGCCACCTGCCGGTTCCGCCTGACCTGCTCCAACCGCTTCTTGGCCCGGTCCAGGCGGGCGAGACGCCAGGCGGCCTTGAAGGCCTCCTCGGCATCGTCCCACCGCTTCTCGCGGTAGGCGATGAGCCCCTTCTGGTACTCGGCGTAGCCGCGGGACTCGTCGTCGAGGTCGAAGGCCAGGTAGCGCTCGATGTGTTCCTTGGCGGCCGGGAGGTTGCGCATGCGCAGGTACAGGCGACACAAGTAGTAGTGGACCCGCTCGTTGTCGGGCACCTGCTCGATCACCGACAGGAACGTCCGCTCGCTGTCGGCGTAGCGCTTCATGTACATGTAGACCCGGCCCAGCACCAGGTTGTTGATCACGTTCTCGGGGTAGACGGCGCGGTTCTTCAGGGTGGAAGCGAGGGCACGCTTCATCTGCCCCTCCTCCATCCAGGTGAACACCAGCGCCAGGGTCGCGGGGGGACCCAGGAAGATCCCTTCCCGCTCGACCGTCTGCATCTGCTCGATGCCCTTGGCCCGGTCGTCCCCGAGGTCGGGGATCGCCTTGGTGGACATCGCGATCACCGACCGCCAGTAGTTGAACAGGCCGTCACCCAACCAGGAGTCCTTGAAGTCCGGCGCCAGTTCCTTGGCCGTGTTGATCGACTTCATCGCCTCGATGCCACGGCTGAAGGCCTTGAGGTACTCGCCCCGGCGCATGGTGTGGATGGCGTCGATCCCGAGGATCCCGCCGAGGATGAAGTTCTCCCAGGCCTCGTTTCCCGGCTGCAGCAGCGCCTCCTCCAGCTCCATCCGGGCGGCGCGGTAGGACCGCTCGTACTGGTCCACGTACTTGAAGTCGAAGTTCTCCAGCATCAGCGCCTGCCAGATGAGGAGCTGGCCGACGTTGGCCGTCGCCGCGCCGGGATAGCTCCTGTCCACCGCGATGAAGGTGTCCCGAGCCTCGCGGTACTGCCGCCGGTAGATGTACTCCATGCCCTGGATGCAGCCGGCGACGAACTCCTCGGAGGTGTGGAGCTGGCGGGCTCCTCGCCGGACCCGCTCGGTGTAGAGCCCGGTGCTGGAATCGGTGACCGCGCTGCCGTGAAACACCGCGTCGGTGGGCACCGCCACCGGCTTGGGCGGGCGCTTGCCCGACACGGTCTCCTCCGCCAGCTCGTCGATTTCTTCGACCGGGTCGTCGGCTCGCGCATCGACGGGGGACCACGCCAGCAGCAGCGCAAGCCCGGCGGTTGCACTGCGGATCATCATCCGACCTCCTGGCGAAGGGCGGCCAGCCGCGCTTCCACGGCATCGGTCACCCGGCGCTCCAGTTGCAGTCCCATGAGCCTGTTGATCTCCTGGATGCCGGTCGGGCTCGTCACGTTGACCTCGGTCAGGTAGTCGCCGATGACGTCGATGCCGACGAACAGCAGGCCGGCTCGGCGCATCGTAGGGGCGAGCGTGGCGCAGATCTCGCGCTCCCGCTGGGTCAGCTCCGTCGCTTCAACCCGAGCACCGACGTGCATGTTCCCGCGGTGGTCCCCGGGCTGGGGCACCCGCAGCATCCACCCGACCGGTTCACCCTCGATGAGGATGATCCGCTTGTCACCATTCCGGATCTCGGGGATGTAGCGCTGCAGGATGATCGCCCGGCGACCCTCGTTGCTCAGGATCTCGACCATCGACCGCAGGTTCCCGTCGTCGGGGTGGCTGACCAGGACACCCCGGCCGCCGTTGCCGTCCCAGGGCTTGAGCACCACCCGATCCGCCTGGGACCGGGCCCAGGCCACCGCTCGCTCGATGTCCTGGGTGACCAGGGTGTCGACGCACAGCTCCGGCCAGCGAAAGGTGGCCATCTTCTCGTTGAAGTCCCGCAGGGAGGCCGGGCGGTTGAGCACCAGGGTCGACGGGGGGGCGAGATCGAGCAGGTAGGTCGAGAAGATGTAGTCGATGTCGAACGGGGGATCCTTGCGCATCCAGACGACGTCGAAGTCTCCCAGCGGCCGGTCCTCCAGGGCCCCGATCTCGAAGTGGGGCGCCGTCGGCCGGGCGAGGATCGGCTGGCAGACGGCGCGGGCCTGGCCGCCCTCCGCCCGAAGCTGCTGCGGAACGCAGAACCAGCAGGGGTAGCCACGGCGGGCCGCCTCCAACATCAACATGTAGGTCGAGTCACCCTCGACATGGATCCGGTCCATGGGATCCATCACGAACAGGGTCTTCACGGCACTCCCGGTGCTTGCGAGGCCACCCAGCCTACCGCGCGACGACCCGACTGGTGGCGATGGATCCGCCGGTGCGACGAGACGGCGCGGGACGCCGGGGACCTGCCGACCCCGATGGTCGCCCGGCGGCGGTCACTTGCCGATGCAGAACCGCGCAAACATCCGGTCGAGGACTGCCTCTCGCGCGTCCTCGCCCGTCAGCTCGGCGAGAGCGGCCAACGCCCGGGTGAGGGCCTCCGCCGCGACGGCCGGACCGGCCAGGCCCGTCAGCGCGGTGCGAGCCTCCTCGCAGCAGTCGGCAATGCTCCGCATGAGCCCCTGCTGCCGGTGGCTGACCAGCACTGCCGCGGGCGCCGCGGCCGGCCGGTCGACGAGCGCGGCCCGGATGGCGGCCCGCAGCGCGTCGATGCCCTCGCCCGTCGTGTTGCTGACCCACAGCGCCCGCCGCCGGGGATCATCCTCCGGCATCTCGTCGTCCGGGATCGGGGCCACCGCCCCGTCTCCCGCCCCGTCTCCCGTCCCGTCTCCCGCGCTCTCTCGCACGACGTCGGCGTGCGTGGCGACCACGATGTGGGGCCGCGACCCGAGGCGGTCCACCAACCCCCGCTCCAGGGCACCCACCGGGCGATGCCCGGCGAGCACGAGCAGGACCAGCTCGACGTCCGCCAGGAGGTCGGCCGCCAGCGCCTGCCCTGCACGCTCCAACGCCGTCGCCGCCGGACGCTCCCCGGCGCTGTCGAGGAACGTGACCGCCAGGTCGTCGAGCATGACGGCCCGCTCGACGACATCCCGCGTGGTGCCCGGCTCGTCGCTGACCAGGGCCCGCTCCTGGCCCACCAGCCCGTTGAACAGGCTGGATTTTCCGGCGTTGACCGGTCCGATCAACCCCACGCGGGCCCCCTCGATTCGCACCCGGCCCTCGTGCCAGCTCGCCGCCAGGCCGCGGCACTCCTCGGCAATCCCGTCCAGCGCCGCCACCACCGCCTCGTCGGACCAGGTACCCAGGTCCTCCCCCGGGTGATCGAGCCGCGCCTCCAGCTCGGCGGCGAGGTCGAGCAGGCGCTCCCGCAGCCGCGTCGTCACCGCCTCGATCCTCCCGGCTGCCTCGGCGGCGAGCCGGGCACCGGCCAGGCTCCGGGCGCGGATCAATGCATCCACCGACTCCGCCGCCACGAGGTCGAGACGGCCGTTCTCCACCGCCTGCCGGGTGAACTCTCCGGGCCGGGCCGGACGGGCACCCCGGGCGATGCAGGCCGCCACCAGGGCCTCGACCACGACGGGATTTCCGTGGCAGGACAGCTCGACCACGTCGAAGCCGGTGTAGGACCGGGGACCCGGCATCCAGGTGGCCACCACCTCGTCGAGCAGGGTCCCGTCCGCCTGGACCGCCCGGCGCAGGCTCGCCCGCCGGGGGATCCACCGCGGCCCGCCGGGACAGACCGACCTGGCGATCTCCCGGGCGTCCGGCCCGCTCAACCGGACCACCGCCAGCGCGCCGCGTCCCCACGGGGTCGCGGTGGCCACGATGGTGTCGAGACTCACCGGGTCGCCCGCCGGTCGTTCATTCCTCGCCGTCACCCGCGGTGGCCGGCGAGATCTCGACGCGCTTCTCCCCGTCCTGCTTGATGCTCTCGCTGCGCACGCCGTCGACGTCGGCGATGGCGACGTGGACCACCCGCCGTTCGTAGGAGTTGAGGCGCCGCCGGATCACCTCGCTCTTCCCCGTCTCGAGGACCCGGTGGGCGATCTTGAGCGCCAGGGCCCGCAGCTCAT
>RFKJ01000328.1 GCA_003694325.1 Deltaproteobacteria bacterium | reverse complement strand
GAGGCCGCCCATGCCCGGCATCCTCGTCAGCCAGACCCTGCGCAGGCTCATCGCCGACGGCGCGGTGCAGGCCCTGCGGCCGCTGCAGCCCGACCAGGTCCAGCCCTCCAGCCTCGACCTTCGCCTCGGCGCCCGGGTGTGGCAGCTCCAGTGCAGCTTCCTGCCCGGGGGGCAGGGGATCCAGCGCAAGCTCGGCCGACTGGCCACCGCGAGCTGGCGGCTGGACCGCGACGATCCCCTCGTCCTGCACGCCGGCGGCGTCTACCTCGCCGAGTTGGAGGAGGTGCTGGAGCTTCCCGATGACGTGCGGGGCCGCGCCAACCCCAAGTCCAGCACCGGTCGCCTCGATGTCTTCGTCCGGGTGTTGACCGAGGAGGGCGCCGCCTTCGACACCATCCCCCCGGGCTACCGCGGCCGGCTGTACCTGGAGATCACCCCCCAGAGCTTCCACGTCGCCGTCCGTCGGGGCGACAGCCTCAGCCAGCTCCGCCTGTCGCGCGGCCGCGCCGGCCTGGACTTTGCCACGCTCTCCACCCGGCAGGCGCGTTCCGGCCTGTGCGTCTACGCCGACGGCAGCCCCGCCCCGGTCGCCGACGAGGTCCCGCCGGGGATCCTGCTGTCCGTCGACCTGCAAGGTGCCGGCGGCAGCGCCCCCGTGGGCTATGTCGCCCGCCGCCACCAGCCCCCCATCGACCTGTCCCGCCGCGACCTGCCCGTCGACCGCTACTGGACCCCGCTGCCTCCTGCCGGGGTGGAGGGCCACGTCCTCGAACCCGAACAGTTCTACATCTTCGCCACCCGCGAACGCCTGCGGATCCCGCCGGATCTCTGCGCGGAGCTGGTGGCCTTCGACGCCACCCGCGGCGAGCTGCGGACCCACTACGCCGGGTTCATCGACTCCGGCTTCGGTTGGTCGGAAGGGGCATCGGGCCCGGGGGCCCGCCTGGTCCTGGAGATCCGCACCCACGACGTGCCCTTCCTGCTCGAACACGGCCAGGCCCTGTTCCGGGTCGAGTTCATGGCCAACGAGGAGACCCCGGACCTGCTGTACGGGACCCCGGGCAGCAACTACCAGATGCAGGGGCTGAAGCTGGCAAAACAGTTTGGAGGCCACCCGCACGGCTGACCCGCCACCGGACCCGCCACGGGTTGAACTGCGACCGGTGTCCGCGGAGAGATGCAACACAAGTTCGCGTGCTCCTCCATGGAACGGAGCCCACCCACCACGGAGCTTGCGATGGGTCTCCTTTCCGTTCTCCTGGTCACCGCCTGCGGCCCCGAACCCGCCGGGCACCTCGCAGCCCACCTGTCCTCGACCGACGCCGCGCCGGCCGCCCGCGCCGACGCCCCGCCCTCCATCGGCTCCAGCCCGACCACCCTCGACATCGACCTCGACGGCCACTACGACGTCGTCGGCGACGTCAACGGTGACGGCCGCGACGACCTCGTGGCCATCTCCGGGGGCGTGGCCTCGGTGTTCATGGGCCGGCCCTGGGGCATCGGCGCCATCGCCACCCGCAGCCTGATCCCGCCCTTCGACGCCGACTCGGTCGTCGCTGGCGTCGGTGACGTCGACGGTGACGGCTACGACGACGTCGCCATCGGCTTCCCCGCCGCCCGCAGCGGGCGGGGCCGGGTCCAGATCTTCCACGGAAGCCGCCGCGGCCTGGAGACCCGCCCCCGCATCACCCTGACCATCACCTCGGCCGACGGCTTCGGGTCGGAAGTGGCCGGCGCCGGGGACCTCAACGGCGACGGATACGCCGACATGGCCGTCTACGTGCCCGGCCGCGACCGCATCCGGGTCTACTACGGCAGCGCCGAGGGCATCACCCGCGGCGACTTCACCGCGATCAACGCATCGTGGCACGACGTGTCGGAATCCGTGTTCGCCGACGGCGCCGCGACCGGGTCGGGCATGGCCGCCGGCGACATCGACGCCGACGGGTACGACGACCTCATCGTCAGCTACCCCGCGTGGAACGACTTCGACGGCGCCTTCTACGTCTTCCGCGGCAGCAGTGCCGGGGTCTCCCGGACCGGCACGCTCACCAGCTACCCGTGGGCCGGCTTCAGCTCGAGTTACTGCGACAGCACCCCGGCCATGGGCTGGGCGGTGGCCAGCGGCGTCGACATGGACGGCGACGGCTACGAAGACGTCGTCGCCAGCGCCCCCTTCGACAACTGCGACGGCTGGGTCTACGCCTTCTCGGGCGGCGCCAGCGGCATCGACGACAGCACCTGGGTCGAGTTCTACGCCTACGACAATACCGACTACGTCGTGGGTCTCGGAGAGACCCTCGACGCCGGCGATTTCAACGGCGACGGCGTCGGCGACTTCACCTTCGGGGGCTCCCTGGCGACCTATGCCGAGGGCCCCTTCGACACCTCGGACCCCTCCTCCGAGACCTCGACCGACCCCACCGACATCACCGACCTGTCGACCTGGTCGACCACCTACAACCTGCAACAGGTCAGCGCCGGCGATGTCGACGGCGACGGCTACGACGATGTCGCCGTTGCCCGGCTGACCGACAAGGGAACCTGGGTCATCGAGGTCTACTACGGCGCGCCCTGACCGGCGTGGGTGGCGAGGGGCATCCGGCCGGGCTTCGCCTCGGGCTCCAGGTGGGCTAATCACCCTGCCACGGAGCCCTCATGCCACTGACCGACTGGACCATCGACTCCTGGAAGCGCTACCCCGCCGCCCAGCAGGCCGAGTACGACGACCCCGAGCACCTGAATCGGGTGCTCGAACAGCTTCGCCGCCTGCCCCCCATCGTCACGAGCTGGGAGGTCGAGCAGCTCAAGCGGCAGATCGCCCAGGTCGGCCGCGGCGAGCGCTTCCTCCTGCAGGGAGGCGACTGCAGCGAGCGGTTCGCCGACTGCCAGGCCCACATCATCGACGCCAAGCTCAAGGTGCTCCTGATGATGAGCGCCGTGCTGGTCTACGGCGGCGGCAAGCAGGTGGTCCGGGTCGGACGGATCGCCGGCCAGTACGCCAAGCCCCGGTCCAGCAACACCGAGACCCGGGATGGCGTCACCCTGCCGAGCTACCGCGGCGACCTGGTCAACCGCATCGAGTTCACGCCGGAAGCGCGTCGCCCCGACCCCGACCGCCTGCTGGAGGCCTACAGCCGCAGTTCCATCACGCTGAATTTCATCCGCAGCCTGTTGTCCGGCGGCTTCGGCGACATCCACCACCCCGAGGTCTGGGATCTGGACTTCGTCAGCCACGCCGAGCGTCCCCAGGAATACCTGGAGCTTGTCGACAACCTGCGATCCTCCCTGCGGTTTCTCGACGCCATGGTCGGTCGCCCGGTGTCCGAGCTGGCCCGGGTGGACTTCTTCACCTGCCACGAGGGGCTCCACCTGCCCTACGAGTCCGCGGTGAGCGAGCTGCCCCCCCTCCGCGACCGCTGGTACCTGCTGAGCACCCACTTCCCGTGGATCGGCGATCGCACGCGGTCGCTGGATGGGGCCCACGTCGAGTTCTTCCGCGGCCTGGCCAACCCCATGGGGGTCAAGGTCGGCCCGACCATGCAGCCCGAGGAGCTGGTCGCCCTGATCGAGCGGCTCAACCCCGACGACGAGCCCGGTCGCCTGACACTCATCTGCCGGTTCGGAGCCGACAAGGTCGCCAGGCTGCTGCCGCCGCTCATCGACGCCGTGCAGCGCTCGGGCCGCTTCGTCACCTGGTGCTGCGACCCGATGCACGGCAACACCTACAAGACCGCCGATGGCACCAAGACGCGCCACTTCGACGAGATCCTGTCCGAGCTGGACCAGAGCTTCGAGATCCACGCCGACGCCGGCACCATCCTCGGGGGAGTCCATTTCGAGATGACCGGCCAGAAGGTCACCGAGGTGGTCGGCGGTGCCCGCGGCCTGACCGAGGCCGACCTGGCGGCCCACTACGAAAGCGATGTCGACCCCCGGCTCAACTACGAGCAGGCCCTGGAGATGGCCTTCCTCATCGCCCGACGCATGGCGGGTCGTCGCTGACCGGGGTGCCGGTGCCCGGCCCCCGGCGCACTTCGGGCCGTCGCTTGAAGGCCTGCGCCCGGCGCGGCCTTGCGATCCGCCGGGGAAGGCAATCGCGCGGCGGATCGCTCAGCGCGGAGCCGAGTAGTCTCGTCGCCGCAACCCCAACCCCACCAGGGCCCAGAGCAGCCCTCCCAGGGCCGGCGCCGCCTGGCAGCCCCCGCCGACCTCGTCCAGCGCGACGGCCGACCCCGGAGGCGAGCCCGGGGAGGGATCTCCGGCGGGCGGGACGATCGGGTCGTCCGCCTCACCAGTCGCCCCGGTGTCCGGACCGGCTGTGTCCAGGCCGCCGGCGGAATCGTCGCTGCCAGGATCTTCGCCGCTGCCCGGGTCTTCGCTGCCGCCCGGGTCTTCGCCGCTGCCGGGATCCTCGCTGCCGCCCGGGTCTTCGCTGCCGCCCGGGTCTT
>RFKJ01000327.1 GCA_003694325.1 Deltaproteobacteria bacterium | reverse complement strand
TCATCGACCTGCTCGAGGGCTTCGAGCAGCTCCTGGGTGGGCTCGGGGGGCGGGGACGGCTGGTCCAGCGGACGCTCGCCACCGCAGGCCAGCGGTCCGGCCGCGGCGGCGCCGAGCGCGCCGACGGCGAAGACTCCGGCGGCCGACATCCGGGCGAAGGGCAGTCGCGTCGAGAACCGCATGCTTTCTCCTGGGGGGCGAAGAGCATACGCCGTCACCGGCCAGCGGCAACCCGTCGGCCGTGGTCGGTCCAGGAGTCACCCATGCGCGTCATCGTCACCGGCAGTTCCCGTGGGATCGGCCGAGCCATCGCCGTCCAGCTCGCCCGGCCGGGGGGGCGGGTCGTCGTCAACTACCTGCAGAACGAGGCCGCGGCGCGGCAGACCGCGGCGCTGGTGGAGCAGGCGGGCGCCGAAGCCATCGTCGTCCAGGGCAACGTTCGCGCCGAGGCCGATCTGCAGCGAATCGCCGCGGCCCTGCCGGAGGTGGACGTCCTGGTCCACAACGCCGCCATCGGGGCCATGAAGCCCTACGACAAGCTGCGTCCCTCCCAGTGGGAGCTGACGCTCGACAGCTCGTTGCGGCCCTTCTGGTTGCTCACCCGGATGGTGACCCTGGCTCCCGGTGCCAGCGTCATCGGGATCTCGTCGATGGGCAGCCGGAAGTTCATCCCCGGCTATCTCGCCATGGGGGCGGCCAAGGCCGGGATGGAGGCCATGACCCGGCAGCTCGCCGTGGAGCTGGCTCCTCGGGGCGTGCGGGTCAACACCGTCTGCGGCGGCCTCGTCGACACCGATGCCCTGCGCCACCTCGCCGAGGGCGAGGCCATGCGGCGGGCGGCCGAGCAGTGGACGCCCCTGGGCCGCATCGGCCAGCCGGAGGACATCGCCATGGCGGTCTCGCTGCTGGTGCGGCCCGAGGCGCGCTGGATCACCGGCCAGGTGCTGGTCGTCGACGGGGGGTTGTCGCTCATCTGACCGCGCGCCGGCAGGGTGCATGACACCGGCCCCCCTTGCCGTATCCCCGGGCGCGAGCCAGACTCCACCCATCCACCGGATGTCGCATGCCAGACAACGATCCCCGCAAGTTGTTCGACCGGTTCCGCATCGAGGTCGACCCCGACCGAATCGACGAGTCGGTGCGCAACCTCACCGAGAAGGTGCGCCAGCTCGTCGACCAGGGCCGCTACACCAAGGTCCGGGTGAAGTACCGCGGCAAGCCCTTGATGCCCGACATCCCCATGGGGGTCTTCCTGGCGACGGAAGCCGTCACCTTCTGGTACGCCGGCCTGCTCCGGGCGCTGGTGGTCAACCTCGGGGTGCGCACCATCATCGAGGTCGAGCTGGTGCACGAGGCGGCGAGCAAGGTCGAGGAGGGAGTCGCCTTCTACATGGACGGGGAGGTCGAGGCGGCCGAGGAGTGCTACCGCACCGCCCTGCGCATGAAGCCGGACGACCCGTCGGCCCTGTACAACCTGGGCGTGCTCCTCCGGGTCACCGGTCGCCGCAAGGAGGCCATCGAGGTGCTGACCCGGGCGGCGGCTGCCGAGGGGCACCCCGACGCCGCCCGGGCGGCCGAGGTGTTGGAGAAGATGCAGCGGGGGCCGCGGACGCTGTAGGGCGCTTCGGGCGCGGCCGGGTGTCCGCGCCCCGAGGGCCGGGGCGTTGCGCTACCCTCGCGCCGAACCGCACCGGGAGCGTGGCGTGCAGTACGACGTCTTCTTCAGCATCAGCCAGACGCCGGTGGACGGCGTGTTGCCGTCGGAAGCGACGATGTGGCGCAACTTCTTCGCCGAGGTCGAGGCCGCCGACGCCCTGGGCTACGGCTGCGCCTGGGTGGCGATGAGCCACCTCTCCACCGAGGTCCAGAAGCGCCACCGTCACCCGGTGGTGCCGCACTGGCAGGGCGAGATCGGGCTGAACAACGACATCTTCCAGCTCGCCACCCGCGTGTTCTCGCGTACCCGCCGCATCGAGGTGGGCAGCGCCATCATGAACCTGCTCTGCAACGGCGGCCCCATCGCCCGCGCCGAGCAGGTCGCGACCTTCGCCAGCCTCCACGGGCTGGATCCCGGGGAGCGGCGGCGGCTGCGGGTCGGGTTTGCCGCCGGGCGCTTCGACTTCATGAACCGGGCCTACGGCATCGCCCCGCGGAGCCCGTTGGAGGAGGCCGCCTGGCCGGCGCTCAAGGGTCGCATCTTCGCCGAGGCCAGCGAGATCTTCCTCCGCCTGCTCCGGGGCGACGTGGTCTCCTCCGACGACATCCCGCCGACGGTGCTGACCCGGGACCGGTTCCGCAGTGACGCCGACTGGGCCCGGGTGCAGGAGGCCGCCCGGGCCGAGGGGCGAACGGCCCTCGACCGCATCGAGATCGAGCGGCGCTTCGTGTTCGAGCCGGTGCAGATCATCCCGAAGGACTGGCGACGCGAGCTCATCGACCTCATCGTCGGCAGCCACGACCCCACCATCCAGGAGGCGGTCAACCGCATCCTGCCGGTCAAGGTGTTCAACCTGTCGATCACCCGGCCCGACGTCATCGACGCCACCCATGCCCGGATGGCGGCGTGCTACCACCCCGACGGGGGCCCCTGGCAGCGCAGCTACATGCCCCGCACGGTCATGGTCTTCGTCAACGACCAGCCGGGCCTGACCCCGGCGTCGCGGTCCGCGGCGGCCCACGCCGAGGCGCGGGCCGCCCTGTCGGCCTACTGGAAGGGCACCATCGACCCGGCCAAGGTGGAGCGCGCCGCCGACAACGCCGTCATCGGCAACGTCGACGAGGTCGCCGCCCAGGTCGCCGAGCGGTTCCACCCCGACGACCGGCTCATGCTGTGGTTCGATTTCTTCAACCACGACCCCGACCGGGTGATCGCCAACATGGACGCCTTCATGCACAAGGTCGCGCCGCGGGTCGCCGAGCGGGGCGGGTGAGGGGCCGGCGCCCGATGGCCGCCGTCGGTCGCCTGGCCGGCGCGGTCCTGGGGGCAT
Source organism: Deltaproteobacteria bacterium (assembly GCA_003694325.1). Taxonomy (GTDB): domain Bacteria; phylum Myxococcota_A; class UBA796; order UBA796; family UBA2385; genus J125. Next base: position 2,504 of record RFKJ01000327.1, on the reverse strand, counting down.
GGCTGGGGGCGCTTGTCTGTGTCACTCCGACTCGAAGGGGTCGGGGAACGGGCTGTCTTCGAGGATGTAGCCGTAGGCCTGCACGCCCGCCCACCGCGCGATGCTCTCGATCCAGTCCCAGTACAGCGAGGTCATGAAGTTGGGGATGTGGTCCGCCATCAAGCTGGCGTATCCGGCCGCGAAGCCGTAGGGGCCGTGCCAGGTCTCGTCGCAGATGGGGTTGTCACCCTCTTCTTGGAATGGACAGTAGACGTGGGGCTGCTGAAGCCACAGGTGGGTGGCTTCGTGGATGAGGACCGGGGCCATGTCCGCGGGATTGCCACTCGGGTTCATCACGACCGTCCGGGTGTCGAGGTAGGCGATCCCTCCGACCCCCTCGGGCATCGGGTCCCGCACCTCGATGTGTTCGATGGACGCCATGACCAGGTTGTACATGATCGCCCGGACGTCCGTCTCTCCGGACCAGGCCGAGATCAGCTCCAGCTCGTGGACGAAGGCGTCGGAAACCCACGGTTCGTGCGCGTCGGCGCGGTCTCGCGCTTCCTGGACCGTGCCGAGGGGCCAGGACAGCAGGACGTAGCCGAGGTAGGAGAACGAGCGCCATCCACGACTGTGGGACGTGTCCCCAGTTTCTGGGTCAGGTTCCAGCGTGACCTGCAAGTCCTCGGTTATAGCATCGTAACATTCATCGTCGACCAGCGATTCGATGTCCACCGCTTCATACCAGGGTGGCATCGGGTCCCAAGGGCGCCACTCGTCGGGCTGGCCGCAGATCTCGAAGGTGTCGGTGAACAGATCTTCGTACCAGCCGTAGACGATGGCGTCGGGCAGGTGTTCGCCCCCGGTACCGAAGGTGCCGTCCGGGGGCGGGGCACATGCCGACAGTCCCACCGACAGTCCCGCCGCCAGGCCCAGCACCGGCAGGGCGGTGCTGGGGCGGGGGACGGTGGGACGAACAGCCATCATGGGTACACCGGCAGGTCGATGGTGGTGGGGGAGAGCTGCAGCACGCCGAGGGCGGTGGTGATCGAGCCCCCGGTCAGGTCCAGGGTGAGCTTGCCGGGGTTGCGGGCGACGTGTCCCTGGAGCTGCCAGTCGGTGCCGGTGGCGTCGACGTCCCAGCGGCCCAGGGCGGTGGCGGTCATCGGCAGGGACACCTGCACCCGGCTGCCCTGCAACTCCAGCGACAGGACGTGGGTGTGGCCGTCGGCCGCCGGGCCGTTGATGATGGGGTAGACGCGGACGACCAGCACCGGCCAGTCGGTCTGGCTGGCGATGCCCATGATCTCGCCCAGCCCGGTGACGCCGGTCGCCGCCAGAATCGTTGCATCGAGGGTGTCGAGATCGAGGGCACAGGCCTGGTCCACCAGCCGCCGATCGGTGCGGAAGCTGGTCGGGCACTGGTGGGTGACCGACAGCGTCGGCTGGCGGAACTCACCGGCGATGGTGGACGAGCGCGTCACCCAGCCCACGCCGCCCATGGGCCAGATGCCGCCGGACAGCGTGGCCGATGGCGACGATCGGGTCAGCGTGATCCGCGTCCCGTCGGAACCGGCGATGTCCAGTTCGTCGGCCTCCCGCCAGTCGGTGACCGTGACGGCGGTGATCTCGCTGAACAGGTGCTGGCGTTCGCCGGAGATCCCCACGGGCACGGGGTGCCCCCACCAGGGGAAGCTGACAAGCTGCATGCCGGTGGTGGCCGTGGCCCCGCTGGCGCAGGCCATGTCCACTTCGTCGGTGCCCAGCGGGTTCTGGGGAATGTCGATGACATCGGCGGCCGAGTCGCCCGCGACCCGGGACGACGACGCGCCGCCGCTGTCCCGCGGGTCGGGCGGGGGCCCGCCGTGGGCGGAGTAGCCCTTGATCTTGAGCGTCAGGCCGTCGCGGCTCAGCCAGGAGCAGTCGGTCAGGTTTCGGTCGTCGGTGCCCATGACCAGCCGCAGATCCCAGCTCGTGCCGTCGGGGACGATGGTCTCGCCGTTCCAGAGCGCGATCTCTTCGGAGTGCCAGCCCCTGTAGACGTCGGTCGGGCAATCACCGAACGCGGGGTCGTAGTTGGTGTTCTGGGGGGAGTCCGGCATGTCGCCGACGGCGGTGGGGGGGATCACGTTGACCTTGCCGGGTCGCCAGTACGGGTCGATGAGGCAGCCCGTCGAGGCGTCGACGGGCATCTCCACCTGCATGAACACGCTGTCGATCACGTACTCGTCGCTGGAGGCGCCCGCGACGGTCACGGTGCAGGCACGCTCCGTGTCGGTGCCATAGGCGGGGTCGGCGAACACGTCGGCGGGGATCATGTCGGGGGAGGTGCAGGTCGCTGTGCCGATGATGTCGCCGGTGGTACCGCCGTCGCCGGTCCCACCGCCGTCGCCGGTCCCACCGCCGTCGCCGGTGCTGCTGCCGTCATCCGTGGGCGGGTCGGTGGAGTGGCCGCCGGTGCCGATGGTTGAGTCATTGCCCTTGTCGGTGCAGTCGCTCAGCGCGCTGTATCTGTCGAGCAGGGG
>RFKJ01000326.1 GCA_003694325.1 Deltaproteobacteria bacterium | reverse complement strand
CGATTCTGGCAGCGCTTCCAGGCCGGCGAGCTGCCGCAGGACAGCGGACGGACCCCCACGCTGTTCGTGGTGATCGACGCGATCCCCCTCGACGTCGCCCAGGAGGTGCATGCCGCCGGGGCACTGCCCGGGTTCGACCCGCCGGTGGCCCAGGTCTCGGTCTTTCCCTCGCTGACCCACGTGGCGCTCAGCGCCCTGGCCCGCCCGGCCGTCGACCTCCGACCGCCGGGCTACGAGAGCCTGTACGTCCACGTCCCCAGCGGGGAGGTCCGCGGCAGCTTCCTCGACGGGGACTCGCCCGGCCCCTGGCGCACCCAGGCGGACGGCATGCTCGGCCTCGGCGCCATCTACCTCCTGCGCACGGCCATGGCCCGCCAGGAGGCCCGGTGGATCCGGCTGCGCTTCAAGTCGGAGGGGGGTCCGTGGCTGGGCTACATCGCGGCCACCGACGGGGTCGCCCACTTCAGTGGCCGGGACGCCCTGGTCACCGCATTCACCGAGGTGTGCCGGGAGATCGTCGACGCCCGCCGGGCCTTCCAGTCCGCCCACGGCGTCGATCCCCACGTCGTGCTGTGCAGCGACCACGGCATGGAGTGGGGTCTGCACAGCGCCCTGTCCTTCGAGACGGTGGTCCAGCGCCTCCGCCTGGAAGGCTACGAGCCGGGGCGACAGGGGCGGCGAGGCGTGCTCAGCGCGCCCATGGGCGACGTAGGCGCGGGAATGCTGTGGTGCCACCCCGACGCGGCGAGCGACCTGGCCCAGCTCGCTTCGGAGCTGCCCGGGGTCGAGCTGGCCGTCGCCCGCAGCCCGGGCAGCACCGCAGACCGGGGTTCGGGCACGGTGTTCCGCGTGCTGCCCGGGCGGGCCACCCGGGCCCGGGTGTCCTGGGGCCCCCGGGGCCTGCGCTACGAGTGCCTGGACGGTGACCCGCTGGAACTCGCGCCGCTCCTCGACCGCGCGGGCACCGCCGATCCGGACGGGTGGCTGGACGACGGCGACGGGTTCGCCGCGACCTGGGACCACCGGTTTCCCGATCCGCTGCACCGCATCCGGCACGGGCTCACCGACCTCGTCCAGTACCCGGCCAACGTGATCTTCAGCATGGCCTCCGGCTGGACGGTCGGCGCCCGCATCACCCAGACCACGGCGGGCCTGCTCGGCGGACAGGTGGGCACCCACGGCTCGTTGAACCGGGCCCAGACCCTCGGGTTCGTCGCCTGTTCGGGCGAGGGGCCGGCCTTCGAGGCCATGGCGAAGATGCCCGCGGTGCGCGCGGAGCACGTCTTCCTGGGATGGCAGGACCTCGTGCGCGCCGGGAGCGCCCGGTAGCGTGGAACGCGCGCGGCGGGGGGATCGGGCGCCCCCCCACCAGGGTCAGGCCCCATCCCGGTAGCGCTGCGCCAGGGCCTCGATCTCCGCCCGGCGGAAGGGCCGCGCCCTTCGGAGCTGGTGGAAGAACAGCTCGTCGATGCGGCCGAACCGGCGCAGGGCGACCACCACCTCCTCGGAGAACTCCTCCGGCGTGGTCGGACCAGCGGCGTCGACCGCCATGGCCAGGCTCTCGCCGTCTTTCATGCGCAGCAGCATCCGCCGCAGTTCGCGCGGGGTGAACATGCGGAGCAGCAGCCCCGCCAGCTCGGCGTCCCGCTCGTCCTCGGCGCGATTCGGCGGGTCCACCCCCTCCGGGGGCAGCGTGTCGAGCTGGCGCTCCAGCGTGCCCAGGATCGCCTCGGCGATGCGGGCCAGCGCACCCTGCTGGCCGGGGTGGTCGGCGGGTTCGAAGCGCATCTCGGAGTAGTCGATGGTCGGGCACAGCCGGAGCAGCCGCGCCACGTCGTCGGCTCCCGGCTCGTCGAGCCGCGGGGTCCGCTGCCAGATCACGACGACGATGCGGTGGAGGAAGCCCGCCGCGGTGACCCGGCGGTGGAAGGTGGACACCTCGGCCCGGCAGCGCCGATCCTCCAGGTAGGCCGGGGTGACCAGCGGCACCATGACCGCGCCGCGCGTCGCGGCATCCGCCAGGGCATCGCCGCGTCCCGCCGCCCGCCCCAGGCCGCGCACGTCCATGTGCAGGTCGAATTCCAGGTGGGGGGCCGCCGCCCGCAATGCGTGCTCCAGCCGGTCGCGAAAGACGGCCACCGCCGGCGCACCGTGGCCTGGATGGTGGGCGTAGCTGAGGAAGACCGAGGTCATCGGGACGGCTCCGAGCCCCCCGACGGTAGCCGATCCGGCCGCCCGCCCCCAAGAAGCCAGCCGGGTGCGGGAGCAGCCGCGCCGGTCGCCACCCGGCGCCGCGACGCCCGTCGTCAGTGCTTCGCCGCCGCCTCCCGGATCCGGGCCTGCCGGTCGGCCACCGGGTCGGCGTAGCCCTTGCCCACGTAGAGTTCGCGGGCCGACGGCTGCCCCCGACGGGTCACGAGGATCCAGACGCCCAGCAGCATCATCACCGCCGACAGCACCTGCCCCGGGGTGACCCCCTGCTCTCCCAGGACACCGACCAGCCACCGGGTGTCGTGGGTCCGCAGCCCGTCGTACCACATGCGCGCCGCCCCGTAGAGCAGGGCCCACCAGCCCTGGAAGAAGCCCGAGAACCGCGGCTTCCGGTCGGCGATGAAGAAGAACAGGCTCACCGGCACCGCCCAGAGGGCTTCCAGCAGGCCCAGGTCGAAGCAGGCGACCGAGGTGTCGCCGGGGGCCGACTCGCAGATCCCGCGCACCCCGAGGAAGAAGTCGGTGACGATCCCCGGGTGGTCGTGGGCCAGGAAGCAGCCGGTCCGGGCGAAGATCCAGCCGAAGGCCCAGCCGTAGGCGCACAGCTCGCCGTAGTCCCAGTAGCGGATGGGGGGATAGGGCGGCAGGCCCCGGGCCTGGCGGTGCTGGTTCTCGATCTCCCGCTTGCGGCCCTCCCGGCGGAAGAACCAGATGGTGACGGCCAGGCAGGCGATGAACCCGCCGAAACTCGACAGGCCGTCCCAGACCTTGAAGATGAGCAGGGGGTGCTCGAGGTAGTACTGCGGCTCGTAGAAGATCACGTGGCCGAGGTGACCGCCGACGAACACCGCCAGCACCAGCCAACCGACCAGCCGATTGATCAGCTCGGGGTCGAGCCCGTCGCGGAGGGCCTTGCGCATCGCCATGTGGGACCCGACGATGAACGCCACCGCGACGAGGATCCCGAAGCCGTGGATGGCGAAGGTGTCGGTGATCTGGATCTTCACCGGCGGAAAGTAGGGGATGAGGCCGAGCACGGGGCTCCTCCGCGGCAGGGATGCGGTG
>RFKJ01000029.1 GCA_003694325.1 Deltaproteobacteria bacterium | reverse complement strand
GGAGTTCGCGCCGTTGCGAAGCGTCCACAGGACCGTCCCGTCGAGAGCGCGGGCGACGATCGCCCGCTCGTGAATTCGTGCACAATCTAGGGGCCGGGACCGACGCCCGCAACCCGAGACCACCCGGAGTCGTGGCGTGGAACGCGGCGGGGACCCGCCTAGGACCCGAGTCGGCGGGCGACGACATGAAGACGCTCGGCGCCGACCTCGAAGGGTCGACCATCGAGGCCACCCGCCGACGCCTCGATCTCGAAGCCGCACGAGGCGAGCATCCTCGCGAGCTCGTAGGCCGTGTACAGGCGGATCTCGGTCGTGTCGGTGAAGGTGTCGCCTTCACGGGTGAGGGTCCAGCGGGTGACGGTCACCGCCCGCCACGGGTCGTAGCTCGCCACGCTGTGCACGCGGATCCCCGCCACCGTACGCTCACCGACCGCCTCCTCCGCCAGACGCGGCAGAAGGGTCTCCGCCACGTGGGTGTCGAGCGCGAGCCGTCCTCCCGGTCGCAGGGCACGGGCGCACGCGGCGAGGAAGTCCGTGTCCCCCTCGTCGCCGAGGTAGCCGAACGAGCCCCACAGACAGGTGACCACGTCGGCGGGTCCGAAGCGGTCGATCGTCCTCATGTCCCCGACGTGGAACTCGCAGCGGCCCTCCACGGCCGCGGCCGCCCTCCGGGCGTCCGCCACGAACTCGGGGGTGAGGTCGAGACCGACCACCCGGTGACCACGCCGGGCGAACTCCACCGCGTGGCGGCCGGTTCCACAGGGCACGTCGAGGATCCGGCGACCCGGATCCAGGCGGAGCCAACGCTCGAGAGCGTCGACCTCGGTCCGGGTGGCCTCCGGGTCCCATGCCGCCCTCTGCACGTCGAGCCACAGTCCGCGAAAGAAGTGCCCGTACCAGTTCCCCTCTCCAGCGGCGTCCACTGGTCCTCCTCACGCTCGGGCGGTATCGGCCGACTCTAGGCTGGCGCGGCCGCGGGGTCGCGGGTCCCATGCCGGAGGCAGCCGATGGAAGCAGGAGCGCGAGTCACGGTCGTCGGTCAGGGCTACGTCGGCCTTCCCCTGGCCATGCGCGCCGTCGAGATCGGACACGACGTGGTCGGCTACGACGTGGACGAGCACCGCGTCAAGATGCTCGCCGACGCCCGTACCTACGTCGACGACGTCTCCGACGCCGACCTCGAGTCCGCCCTGGCGACCGGGCGCTACCACCCGAGCACCAACGAGGACGACCTGAGCGGGTTCGACGTGGCGGTCATCACCGTGCCGACCCCCCTGCGGGAGGGTGCTCCCGATCTGACCTACGTCGACCGGGCCGCCGCCACCCTGGGGCGCCACCTGCGCCCCGGAGCGACCGTCATCCTCGAATCCACGACCTACCCCGGCACGACCGAGGAACGCCTGCGCCCCGTTCTCGAGGAGACGTCCGGTCTGCGCGCCGGGGCCGACTTCCACCTGGGATACAGCCCCGAGCGCATCGACCCCGGCAACCGGGAGTTCACCTTCGTCAACACCCCCAAGGTCGTGGCCGGCATCGACCCTGCCTCCACCGAGGCGGTGCGGGCCTTCTACGACCGCCTGGTCGAACGAACGGTGGTGCTGCCCAGCGCCCGGGCCGCCGAGCTCACCAAGCTCGTGGAGAACACCTTCCGTCACGTGAACATCGCTCTCGTCAACGAGTTGGCCATGTTCGCGAACGATCTCGACATCGACATCTGGTCCGTGATCGACGCCGCCGCCACCAAGCCCTTCGGCTTCATGCGGTTCACGCCCGGTCCCGGCGTCGGTGGCCACTGTCTGCCGATCGACCCCTCGTACCTGTCGTGGCAGGTGAAGCGGCGGCTCGGATCCACCTTCCGCTTCGTCGAGCTCGCCAACGACATCAACGAGCACATGCCGAGCTATGTCGTGCGTCGCATCACCGAGAGCCTGAACCGGCGGCGCCTGCCGGTGAACGGGAGCCGCATCCTGCTGCTGGGCCTCAGTTACAAGCGCAACAGCGGCGACGCCCGCGAGTCGCCGGCCATCCCCATCGCGCGCCAGCTCGACGGCCTGGGAGCTCACGTCCGCGCCGCCGACCCCCACGTGAACGAACACATCGTCGACTGTCCCGCGGTCCGGGTCGACGCCACCGTCGCCGAGATCGAAGCCGCCGACCTCGTCGTTCTCGTGACCGACCACGACGATTTCCCCTACGAGGCGGTCGCGTCCCACGCCAAGGCCGTGTTCGACACACGCCACCGACTCCGGGGCCCGAACGTCGAACACCTCTAGTCGCTCGATGACCGATCATCCCGGGTTCGACGCTTCCGCCCCTGCGGACCGGATCGAGACGCCCGAGACGGCCGGGAGCGGCGCCCGCGGACCGCTCGCGAGCGTGATCGTCGTCACCTACCACAGCGCCGCGACCATCCGCGCCTGCCTCGAGCCGCTCGCCGGCGACGACCGTCTCGAGCTGATCGTCGTCGACAACGCCTCCCGGGACGACACTGCGGCCCTCGTCGAGAGCGTGGCACCCCGCGCCCGTCTGATCGTGTCAGGGGCCAACCTCGGCTTCGCGGCCGGGGTGAACACCGGGGCCCGGGCGGCGACGGCCGACGCCCTGGTGCTGTTGAATCCGGACACCCGCACCACCGCCGACGACCTGCTGGCGCTCGTCGCCCGCCTGGCCGAACCCGGGGTCGGGATCGCCGCACCGCGGATCCTCGACGCCGCGGGCCGGCGGGTCCGGTCCACTCGACGCTCGCCACGCCTCCGCGATCAGGTCGTGGCGGCGTCGGGCCTGCACCGGCTCGTGCCCCGCCTCGATCCCGACCGCGAGCCCCCGGAAGCCGCCCGGGCCACCCGGCCGGTCGAGGTGGAGGTCGTGTCCGGCGCCTGCTTCGCCACCCCCCGTGGGCTCTTCGAACTCCTCGGCGGCCTCGACACCCGCTTCTTCCTCTACGCCGAGGAGGTCGACTACTGCGTCCGTGTCCGTCGTCGGGGCCTGCGGGTCGAGCTCGTACCGACGAGCGCCGTGACACACCTCGGTGGTGTCTCCGCGTCCCACGCCCCCTTTTCGGCTTCGGCGCTGCTGCGCATCTCGCGGGTCCGCTACTTCGCCAAGCACCGCGGCCGCCGCGCCGCCGCCGTCACGCGCCGCGCCTGGCAGCTCGGCGCCCTGGCTCGGGCCCCTCTGGCCGCCCTGACCGCCGGGCGGGGGCGTCGTCTGCGGGCCGCACGGGCCCACTGGGACGTCGTCCGCTCCCTGTCCGGACCTCTCGACGACCTCGTCGAGGGCCGGCCCGGTGACCCCGGACCGGGCGTCAGCGCCACAGACTCGAGCGGCCCGTGAGGCGCCGCCACTGCTGCTCGCGGACGAACGCCCTCAGCTCGGCGTCGTCGACGCGGGGCCGGCGGCGCAGCGCCGCCCGCGCGTAGCCGACGAGAAGGCCCACCGACGCGACCAACCAGGGACGCACGAAGGCCCGCCGCACCGCCTTGGCCACCAGGTAGGCGGGGTGGTAACCGCAGACGTAGGCCGCTTCACCGTTCTTGTTCCAGTTGATCCACTGACCGGTGCCGTCGCCGGTGAAGCGTCGCTGCACGAGGCGCACGTCGTCGAAGCTCACCGTCCGGAAGCCCCGGCGAGCCGCCTGGAGCTCGTCGAGGGTGTCCCATCCCTTGACCGCGTGCAGGCCACCGATGGCCTCCCAGCACGCCCGGGTGTACACCTTGGTCGCGCCCCGGACGTGGAATCGGGGATGCTGCTCGAGTACCCGACGCCCATCGACGAGATTCTCGATCATGCCCCCGGCTATGCCGAGGTCTCGATCCGCGAGCATGCGGCCGACGATCACCGCGAAGTAGTCGGGCCCGAACTCGAGGTCGGCATCGAGCTTCACCAGGTGGGTCCAGTCGAGGTGCGCGACCCTCTCGTAACCGGCGTAGAAGGCCTCGACCACACCACCCCCCGGGCGGCGCTCGCCGCGATCGTGGCGTGTGACGACCTCCATCCAGGGGATGTCGCCGCCGAGTTCCCGGGCCCGCTCGCCCGTTCCGTCCGTCGAGCCGTCGTCGACGATGACCCAGCGGAGCGGCACCAGGCGCTGGGCACGCATCGAGGCGATGGTGTGGGGCAGGTGCTCGGACTCGTTGCGGGCCGGGGTCACGACCACCAGACGCACCGCGTCGAGTCCCCCGTCCCGTCCCGACCCGTTCACGGGCGTCCCCCCGCCGTCAGCGCCCGCTGCCACCAGGGCGGACCGCTGTCCACCCGGAGCCGGCGGGCCAGGAATCCCCTCTCACGGGCCCGGGCCACCGCCACGGCATCGGCGCCCTGGTCCCGCATCAGGCGCCAGAGAGCGCCGGCGACACCGATGACGAGCACGGTCGTGCCGAAGTAGATCTCGTAGAAGAACCCGTTGACGAAGAACAGGGCGGTGAAGGCGGCGACGATCATCGCCGCCAGGGTCTGTCCGAGATGACGCGTCGGATCGTCGGGAGCGGCGATCCGGATCTGGCGGGCCACGGCCGCCCCACCGAGGTACATCAAGGTGATGGCGATGACACCGACCCAGCCGATCTCGAGCAGTGACAGCAGCATCTGGTTGTCGAGGAGGCGATAGTTGTCGGACCCCCAGGTTCCGGCGCCCCGGCCGAACCAGGGGCGCTGGGCGACGAAGTCGAAGGCGACGTCGTAGTCGCTCGTGCGGGCCGTGATGCTGGTGTCGGACTCGAGCCCACGGAACAGGGCGAGCAGAGAACCCGGGAGTGTCGGCCGCAGGGCGTACAAGACGGCGACTCCTCCCACGGCCAGAGCGGCCATCCGACGCAGCAGCGGGAGGCTCCACACCGATGCCTGCACCGCGAGGGCGACGCCGAGAGCAACGATGCCCGAGCGACTGATCGTCGTGGGGACCGTCGCCGCGATGAGCCCCGCCGCGATCCAGTGGCGCCGGCGCTGCACAGGAGTCGAGCCGTGCAGGGCGTAGTGCAGCGCCAAGGGCAGCATCATGGCCATGACGACGCCCAGCTCGATGGCGTGGGCGGTCGTCCCGGTGGCGCGCACGAACCCGCTACGGGGCCGGCTCCGTACCAGCTCGCCGTTGAGGGCGAGTCCCGGGAAGCGCACACGGGCCGGGAGGTCGACGCCGGCGTAGAACTGCAGGAGAGCGAGCACGGCGACGATGGCCGCCAGGCCCACCAGGCGCCGGAGAAGGATCTCGAGGCGTCGACGGTCGGCGATGCCCGCCGAGGCCGCCAGGCCGACGCCGACCATCGCCGCGGTCAACACGAGCTCCCGTTGCCCGGCCGCCGACTCGGTCGCCGTGAGATCCCGGTTGAAGCTGAGGCCGAAGGAGACGACCACGACCACCCCGTAGGACCACAACCCGATGGCCACGGGGTTTCGACCCGGCGGGACGAGGGGGGGTACGAAGCGGGCGGCGACGTAGACGAAGCCGAGGGCCAGACCCACCACGATCGCGGGCCGGGCGATGGCGCCGCCGCCGGGAAGAACCCACTGCTGCGGGATCAGCCACAAGGTGACGGCGAACAGGGTCAGCAGGCTCACGATGTCGGCCCGCAGCGGCGAGACCCACTCCTGTCCCCTCACGCCGGGTCGCGCCGGAGCCGTCACCGCCGCATCACCCCCAGCTGATCGACCGCCCGTGCCGCGGCCGCGGCGACGAAGAGGGTGGCGAGGACGAGGGCGGCGACGGCCCGCTTGCTGGCCGGCGGTCGCGGCGGCGGCAGATGGACGGCCCCCACCGCCGCCCGCAACCGAGCGACCGGAACCACCCCGCGCGCCACCTGCTCGCGTTCGACGATCCCGACGAAGTCCGCCGTCGCCCGCTCGACGGCCGCGATGGCGCTCTGGCGCCGGCTCGCCCGAACCTGGACGATGACCACGGGCCAGTTGGTCGTCACGTCGACGGTGATGAGACCGTCGCTGCCCGGCGGGAAGACCTCGTTGCGGTACTGGTCACTTTCGAGTTCGGCCTTGACGATCCCCGCCAGCGCGTCGTAATGGCGGCGGGCGGAGTCCATCAGGGAGTTGGCGCTCGGCGGCGCGACGGCGACCACCTCGGCCACCGCGACGTACTCGCTGCCCGTGCCCGACGCCGCGACAGAAGCCGCCGCACCCAGCAGGGCGACGAGGAGGAACACCGCCCAGGCTCGCCGGATCGAGGCCAGGATGACCCACCACGTCCGACGCTCGTCGGGACACCCCACCGGCACGCCACCGCCCGGGAGCTCCTGCGGGACGCGGGAAGGGCGCGCGTCAGCGAGCGTCGCCGTCGGGGTCATCGTCACCGTCGGCCGCCGGGACGCGGACCGGTCGTCGCCGCCAGCCGCGGTGGGAGACGGCATCGTGGCCGGGATCCGGCTCGCTGGGATCGGCGAGGTCCTCCAGCTCAGCGTCCGCGGCCGCCCCGGTCTCGTGATCGTCCCCGTCACCTCCCCACTCCTCGAGCGCGGCCGGCGCCGTCGCCCCGGCGCCCGTCCCGGTCCGGATGCGGCGCGTGTACGCCCAACCCTCGGTGGCGATGGCGGCCAAGCCGGCGAGGAGGGCCGCCGCCGCCACGACCAGTGCCTGGCGCAGGCGGACCCCCGTGTAGTCCGCCGTCGGTTCGTCGACGTCGAGGAGCTCACCGTGGACCAGGCTTCCGCTCGCCACGCCGAAGCGGAGCTGCTGGTCGGCGATCTCCTCGAGGAACAGGCGGGACAGGGCCAGCGTCGTCCCCACGGCGAGGTCGGGGTCATGGGCCTCGACGACGAGGGTCACGAAGGGCTCGTTGCGCGCCACACGGAAGTCGTAGTCGGCCGAGTACCCCGCCGCGGCCACATCGGCCCGGGAGGCCTCGCTCTCGACGACGACGACCGCGACCGAGGCGACGGCGTTCACCCCGCTGGAGTTCTCGAGCAGGGCGTTGGACGCGGCGCCGTCGGCCCCGACGACAGGGGCCACCAACAAGAAGTTGGCCTCGACGGTGTAGCTCGGCCGCCCCCCGCCCAGCAGGGCGCCGACGAGGCCCACGAGCAGGACCGGCGCTGCGACGTACCACCGACGCCGGAGGATGGTGAGAAGAGTCGTCAGGTCCACGTGTCATCCGTTCCGGCCCCGCCCGGGCCTGGTCGTGAACTCCATCGGCACCACCACGCCGCGCGTGAGCGTGGACGCCCGTGAGTGTCCCGGACTCTACCCACCCGGGCGCGACCGTCGGGCGCGAGGAAGGCGGTCGGAGCTGTCAGGGGCAGACGAGGTCGGCTCCGAGCTGGAGGGGGCCACAGGCCAGTTGACCGTCGACGTCGGGGCCCTCCAGGAGCGCGGCGAATCCGGAGTTCGCTGTCACCGGGTCCGCAGCGCTCCCGACCACACCCGGGGCGTCGCCGGCGAACACGACCCGCGAACGAAGGTGGAGATCGCCGGCGGGGGCATCGACCCACTCGACCGAACCCCCGAACTCGCCGGGGCAGGTACCGCCGTCGCCGGCCACGAGATTCGCCCACGCGTCGCCGGCGGCGGCGCACGGAAGCGCATCGGCGATGTTGGCGATCGCCACCAGCCGACCGGCGGCGGGGCGACTCGACCCGGAGGTGCTGAGAGCGACCGAGCCGGCGATGCTGTTGTGCACGAGCTCGAGACGTGCATCGCCGTCGACGGCCCACGTCACGGCATGGAAACCATCGCACCCGTCCCGTCGGGGTCGACACTCCATCACCATGTTCCACCCCAGTAGGACCCGACCGACCCGTCCGCCGGCGCCCGAGCGGATCTGGAAGGCCTTGTCACCGCACGGACCCACGAGGTTGCGCACGAAGACGAGGTCGTTCCCGTCGAGGACCTGGACACAGTCGGTGTGCCGGTCACCGCTGGCGTCCTGGGGCCCCACGACGTTGCCGGCCACCGTCAGACCACGTACGGGATCTCCGTCGAAGCGCTTGATCTGCACGACGTCGGGCCCGGGATCCGACGGCCGAAGGAGGTTCTCGACGAGGGTCACCTCGTCGGCGCCCGACACGAAGACACTCCCGACCCGCGAACCGACGAGCCGGCCCCGGTCGGCGGTGGGTTCGAAGACGACGACCTCGGCGTCGATTCCGACGAGCACGACGTCGGCTGCCGCGACCCTCACCTCGCCGAGCTCCGACCCGGTCACGACGAGCCCGGGTTCGTCGACGACCACCCGGGGGGAGGGGCCCAACACCCGTGCACCCGCCACGCCCGACGCCGGCCCGGCCAGGCAACCGGTGGGCTCGGTGGTGCGGGTGGGGCAGGTGAACCACCAGGTGAGATCGACGACGTCGAGGTCGATCGGTGGGTGGCGCGGCGGGTCATCGGCGGTCGGGGCCCGGACCGCACAGGCGGAGGCGACCATGAGGACGGCGAGCACGAGGACGGTCGGACGCCCATGCCGCGGCCGGACGCCACGCAGGGCCGGGCGCCTCAGGTCGGGCAGCTCCCGACGGGGAGAGGGACGATGCGGGAGAAGCGACACAGCATGAGGGCGGCGTGAGCCCGTTCGATGGGGAGCTCGGGCCGGAAGGTGCCGTCACCGTAGCCGCGCATCACGCCCTTCTCGGCCGCCCATCTGACGGCGGCGGAGTAGAAGCGACCGTCGGTCACGTCGACCGGCAGGGCCCGGCCCGACGCCGGGCGACCGGCCAGACGCCACAGCATCACGGCGAACTCACCGCGGGTGACCGGCGAGGAACCACGGAAGGTGCCATCCGGATAGCCGGTGATGACCCCCCCGGCCGTCCCCCACCTCACGGCCCGGTCGTAGTAGGCGCCGGCAGGCACGTCACTGAGCCGGGGACCCGAGACTGCCGGCGTGCCGACGGCGCGGTGCAGGAAGGTCACCGCTTGGGCGCGCGTCATGGTGGCGCGGGGGCCGAAGAGGGCGACCGGTGGTCCCAGGGTCGTGAGACCGGCGGCGCGCAGCCAGGAGATCGCGGCCACCTCGGCCGGCGACACGGCGCACACCTGGTCGGCGCCGGCATCCCCGCTGCCGCAGCCGTACTCCCCGTCGATGTCGATCGCAGGTGCGAAGGGACTGTGCATCCCCAGACCCGCCGATCCGGGTCGAAGACGGAGGTCCTGCACCTGCTCGCGGGGATCGACGAAGGACGCCGCGCCCAACCGGTCGTGGGGGCCGCACAGCCCGGAGCGGACGAGGTTGTAGTCGCTGGCGGGCGTGCACGGCAGGGAGTCGGCGATGTTGCCGACGAAGGCGACCCTGCGCTCCCCCCCGGGAACCGACGCCGCCGACAAGGCGATCGACCCGTTCACCGTGTTGTGCACGAACGAGATCGTGTTGCCCTCGGCGGCGACCACCGCGGCGTGATAGCCGTTGCAGGCGTCCCGCCTCGGTCGGCACTCGCCGATGAAGTTCGTGGTGACCGTCACGCTCCCGACCCGACCCCCCGCTCCCGAGCGAATCTGGAGTGCCTTGTCGCCGCAGGGGAGGAAGACGTTGCGCTCGATGACGATGTCGTCGCCACCGAGGATCTGGATGCAGTCGGTGTGGCTGGAGCCGGACCTGAACGCCGGTCCGATGCGGTTGCCGACGACGCTCACACCGATCGGATCGTCACCGTCGAGGCCCTTGATCTGCATGGCGTCGGGACCGGCGCTGGTCGGTCGGATCACGTTGGCGTACCAGGCGGTCCCGTCTGCTCCCGTGACGAAGGCCTGGGCGATGGTGTTCCCCACCGCGACATTCGCATCGGCTCCGGGATGGAAATACACGACCCCGTCGACGGCGAAACCCTGGAACGTGAGGCCCGGCGTGTGACTGCGGATCCCGGCCACGCGCACCGAACCCGCCACCGCGGGCCTGAACACGACGTTCGGGCCACCGCCCGGACGCGAGACGTCGATCTCCTGGAGCCCGTAGGAGCCCGGAGCCACCTCGACGACGGCACCGGCCGGCGCGATGCGAGCGGCGGCGGCGAAGTCCCCACAGGGATCGTGCGCGGCACAGCTGGTGCCTGTCCCGCCCGGGGTGACGTGCAGTACCGTCGGGCCCGCGGGTGCCGCGCCGCTGGCACCCGACGCGACCAGCACCAGCGAGACGCCGAAGGAAGCGAGCACGACGAGGGCGGTCAGAGCCGTGTGCATCGTCGCCCGACTCGTGCTGGTTCCCACTTGAATCGCCCCCTTGACGGTCCGACGGGGATCATCGACACGTCGTCGTGGATGCTGCGGCGTCCCCGATCCCACAGGGACCGCAAGACGAACCCGCGCCGACCCGCACCCTAGCCAGTCGGTAACTCAATTGCAATCATTTCGAAAGCCTTCCGACACGCAACACCCACGCCGGGTACTGGCTGTCGCCTCCGGGGGTGGCCATTGGGTGCAACTGCGTCGTCTCGCCCCTGCTTTCGCGCATCACGACGTCACCTGGGTCACCGTCCGTCCGGAGTACCGTCACGACCTCGACCCCGCCGAACGCCTCCTCGTCGTTCCCGACGCCACCCGATGGAACCGCCTCCGCCTCGTCCGCCTCGCCGTGCGCATGGTGTGGATCGTGGTGCGGACCCGGCCCCACGTCGTCATCTCCACCGGCGCCGCGCCCGGGTATCTCGCCATCCGGTTGGGCCGCCTTCTCGGCGCCCGCACCGTGTGGGTCGACAGCATCGCGAACTGCGAGCAGCTCTCCCTGTCGGGACAGCGGGTCGGGGGCCACGTCGACCTGTGGCTCACCCAGTGGCCGCATCTCGCCCGACCCGACGGGCCCCGCTACGAAGGAGCGGTGCTGTGAACGACGTCCCCGCACCACCCGCGTCGGACCCCCACCGGTCCCACGTCGAACGCCTGCTCGTCACGGTGGGCGCCCAGATGCCCTTCGACCGGCTCGTCGCAGCGGTCGACGAGTGGTTCGGGCGCCACCGGGATCTCGAGGGGCTCGCCCAGATCGGCGAAGGCGGCACGCCACCCCGCCACCTGCCCCACGTGACCCTGCTCGCGCCCCACGACCTGCGCCGCGAGATACAGGCGTCGGACCTCGTCGTCGCCCACGCCGGCATGGGGACCGTCATCACCTGCCTCGAGCTCGCCCGTCCCCTGATCGTCTTCCCGCGCCGCGGGGACCTCCGCGAGACCCGCAACGACCACCAGATCGCCACCGCCACCCACCTCGGGTCCCGGCCCGGCATCGGGGTCGCCTTCGACACCGACACCCTCCACCGGCTCCTCGACCGCCGTGCGGACCTCGCCGCCAGCGTCGCCCGGCAGCCTCCCACCACCTCACCGCGCCTGTTGGCGGCCATCCGGGAGCTCTGCGATGCCTGATTCGAATGCACCGAGCCCCGCGCCCGACGCCACTCGCGCCCGACCGCCCCGGCCCGGGAGCCCCGCGCCCCGGCGGCGCTGGCCCCCCGTCTACGGGCGGGCCATCCGCCTCCGCGACTGGGTCGTCGACCGGGCCCTGCTGGCGCCACGTTTCGGGGCCTACGGTCGCCGCACCCACGTCGCCCTCCCCGTCCGCCTGAACGGCGAGCACCGCATCGCCGTCGGCTCCGCCTGCTACATCGGGGCCGGATCCTGGCTCCAGACGATCGATGACGACGGGTGCATCGCCTTGACCATCGACGACGACGTCCACATGGCAGGTCTCTGCGTGGTCTCGGCCGCCCGTCACGTCCATGTCGGGCGGGGCGCCCTGTTCGCCCGCGGCGTCTACGTCGCCGACCACGGTCACGCCTTCGACCGCGCCGACGTGCCGGTCCACGCTCAGGGCGTGTCCGAGGCGGCGCCGGTCGTGATCGGCGCCGGTGCCTGGTTGGGCCAGAACGTCGTGGTCCTCCCCGGCGTCGAGATCGGGGCCGGAGCCGTCGTCGGAGCGAACGCCGTCGTACGAGACTCGATCCCCGAGCGCTGTCTGGCGGTCGGTGCACCGGCCCGTGTGATCCGGCGCCTCGACGACGACCCACCCCCCCTCCCGGAGACCAGACGGGCGGACCCATGACGCGCGACGTCGTCTTCTCCTTCGCCACCGAGACCCTCGACGACGCCGTCCGACGCGGCTTCGCGCGACCTCCCGACCGTCTCCTGCGGACCCTCGCCGACGAACCCGGTGTCTCCCTCGTGCTGGCTGCCGACCCCACCCGCTGGTTCGCGTCCCGCCTCCGCCGGCCCCTGCCCTCAGGGCTCCCCGAACGGGTGATCCGCGTCCGGAGCTGGCGTCTCCGGCGCCGCGAGGCCAGCGACCTCGACGCGGTGCGTCGTGACGTCGCCCGACGCGAGCACCGCCTCTTCCGGGCGGCCCGGCGCACCGGCAGCGATCGCCCTGCCGTCGTGTCCTTCGATCCCCTTCTCGCCGCCTTCGGCGATTTCGACTGGTGCGGACCCGTCACCTTCTACGCCCGCGACGACTGGTCCACCTTCGGACCCCGCCGCGCCTGGTGGCCGGCCTACGAGGAGGCCTACCGGACCCTGCGCGCCCGACGTCGGGGGATCGTGGCCGTGAGCGGTCCCCTGCTCGAACGGCTGCAGCCCACGGGGCCGGCCGCCGTCGTGCCGAACGGCGTCGAGCCCGCCGAATGGCGAGCTCCCGCTCCGCCACCGGCCTGGTGTGCCCGCCTGCCCCGCCCCCTGGCCGTCTACGCCGGAACCGTCGACGACCGCGTCGACCCCGACCTCGTGCGGGCAGCCGCCGACGTGGCGGGGTCGGTCCTCCTGCTCGGCCCGACGCGGGGCGACACGGGCGCCCTCTTCGCCCACGACCGTGTGCACGGGGCGGTCGCGGCCGACCGACGGGAACTGGCGGCGATCGTGGCTGGGGCCGACGTGGGGCTGGTTCCGCACCGCGTCACCCGCCTGACCGAGGCGATGAGCCCCCTCAAGCTGTACGAGTACCGCGCAGCCGGACTACCCGTCGCCTCCGTCGATCTTCCCCCGGTGGCCCATGAGGCAGCAGCCGACGACGCCATCGTCTGCGCGCCGGCCACACCCGGCGACTTCGCCCACGCCGTGTCCCTCGCTCTCGAGCGCGGGCGCGACCCCGAGCCGATCCGCCTGTCACGACTCGAGGAGCTGTCGTGGCGGGGTCGGCACCGCCGCGCCCTCGAGATCGTGCTGCGATGACCGCCGGCGGTCTGCGTTCCAGCCTCGTCTGGAACACCCTGTCACTGGGTGGCCGACAGGGCATCCGGATGGTGACGGCCCTGGTGCTCGCCCGCCTCCTCGGGCCCGCCGACTTCGGGGTCGCCAGCCAGGCGATCGTGACCGTCACCCTGGTGGCCCTGCTCGCCACCTTCGGCCTGGTGCCGGTGCTGGTCCAGCGACCCGAGCTCGGTCCCCGCCACCGTCACGCCGCCTCGTGGCTGTCACTCGCAACGGGGGCCGCGGCAGCGGGCGTGACCTTCTGCACCGCGGGGGCGGTCGCCCGCCTCTTCGACTCCCCCGAACTCGTGGCCGTGATGCGGGTGCTGGCCCTGCTGGTCCTGCTCAAGGCGGCCGCCGTCGTCCCCACCGCCATGCTCATGCGTGACCTGCGCTTCGCCCGGCTGGCACGCGCCGAACTGACGGGCGCCGCTCTCGGTGCGGTCGTCGGCATCACGAGCGCCGCCCTCGGCGCCCGCTACTGGGCCTCGGTGGCCCAGATGCTCACCACCGACACGGTCCTCGTCATGCTGCTGCTCCGCGGTGAGCGGCCGGCGCTCGGGCGCACCGACCGCCGGGCGGTGGGCGAGATCGCCCGCTTCGGGGGCACGGTCCTGTCGACCAACGCTGTGAACTTCGCCTCCAACAACGGCGACAACCTCCTGATCGGCGCCGTGCTCGGGCGCACCCCGCTCGGCTTCTACGCCCTCGCCTACCGGGTGTTGTCGATCCCCTTGCAGGTCGTCGGACAGACGGTCGCGCGCACGGTGCTGCCGGCCTTCGCCCGCGCCCAGCACGAGCCCCGCCGGGTCGCCGACCTCTACGCCACCTCGATGCGCGGGGTCGCGGTGCTGATCACGGGTCCCCTCGTCGGCGTGGCCCTCGCCGCCGACGATGCGATCGTCTGGGTGTTCGGCCCGGACTGGCACGGCGCCGTCACGGCCACCCGGTGGATCGCCATCGCCGGGATCCTGCGCCTGGTCTTCGGCGCTGCCGGCACCCTGATGGTGTCAGTGGGACGACCGGGATGGCAGTTCACCTGGTCGGCCGTCACGACCCTCGTCTCCCTGGCCGGCTTCCTCGTCGGCATGTACGGCTGGGGCATCGAGGGGGTCGCGGCGTCGATCGCCGTCCTCGGCCTTCCCACCGGCATCGCCAGCCTCTGGCTCGTCGCCCGCCTGATCCCCCTCGACCCCGGCCGCGCCCTCGCCGGCCTGATTCCCCCCGTCCTCGCAGCCGCGGCCATGGCCGGAACCTGGTTCCTCGTCCATCCCCTGACCGGGGAGCTTCCCGTGCCGGTCCGTCTCGCCGTGGCCGGCGGGGCATCGGCGGTGGTCTACGTGGCCCTCCTCGTCGCCTCCCCCGCCGTGCGCCGCGACGTGGCCACCTTGACCGGAACGGCTCAGAAGGGGCGTGCCGGAGCCGACGATGCCACCATGGCGCCGAGTTCCCTCCCGCGACCCGGAGACGAGCAGTCGTGAGGGCACGGAATCCGGTGTCACCCGGCGGACCCGCTCTGCGCTCCCGGTCGGGACGATCCATCGCCGCCGTGATCCCCACCTATCAGAGGGCGGCGACGATCCGCCGGGCCGTCGACAGCGCCCTCGCCCAACAGCCCTCCCCGCAGGTGATCGTCGTGGACGACGGATCGACCGACGACACCCCGGCCGTTCTGGCCACCTACGGGGACCGTATCGAGGTGATCCGCACCGCCAACCGGGGCGTGAGCGCCGCCCGCAACACCGGCGCCGACGCCAGCGACGCCGACTGGATCGCCTTCCTCGACTCCGACGACTACTGGACCCCGGATCATCTCGCCCGGATCACCGCTGCCATCGAGGCGACCGACGGGGTGGCGGATCTCTACTTCGACGACACCCGCCGCACCGCCAGCGAGGGCCACGCCTCCCTGTTCGCCCTCAGCGGGCTCCACCTCCCGGCGCCCCATCAGCTCCTGCCGGACGGAACCCCGTGGGTTCTGGCACCTCGACAACCCATGATGATGCAAAGCTCGGTCATCGCCCGGGATGCCTACGAGCGTGTCGGCGGGAACTGGACCGCGCTCACCCACCGCGAGGACACCCATCTCTTCTGCCGGCTCGGGATCCGTCGCCCCCTGTGCGCGGTGAGCGGGGTCGGCTGCGTCATGACCGACGACGACAAGAGCGGCCTCCGTCAGACCGAACACCACAATGCCCGCACGCCGGTGTACCTCGCCTGCACCGCGGCCCTCTACGACGACGTGCTCCGTCGTCATCGCCACGAACTCGGGCGGGCCGAACGTCGACTCCTCGCCCGCCGGGTGGCCCGGGCCCGACTCGGCCTCGCACGAGCCACCGGCTCCGGTCATCCCGTGACCGCCCTCGGCCATGCGGTCGCGGCGGCGCGACGCCATCCCCCGACCGTGGCCCGCTCGGTGCTACACCGCCTCCCGGCCGGACCGTCGTCATGACGGGCAGCGACACGCCCACGGTCGTCGTGGGGGTCCCGGTCCGCAACGGCGGCGCCTATCTCGCCGACTGTCTCGCCTCACTGTGTGACCAGACGCGCCCCCCCGACACGATCGTCGTCAGCGACAACGCGTCCGACGACGACACCGTGGCCGTGGCCGAGAGGTTCAGGCGCCATCATCCCGACCTGCGGATCCGGCGCCGCCTCCGCAACGTCGGTGCGAGCGCCAACTTCAACGAGCTCGTGACCACGACCGACTCGACCTACTTCGCCTGGATGGCCCACGACGACCGCTGGGAACCCCAGCTCCTCGAGCGCGCCCTGGTGGCCCTGGACGGCGACGCCGGGATCGCCGTCGCCCACGGCGAGCCCACGTGGATCGACCCGGCGGGCGATCCGGCGGGCCGGCCGGTCCGACCGATCTGGTCCGACTCGCCCGACCCGGTGACGCGCATCGCCGAACTCCTCGCCGACGACGTCGCCACCCACCTGCACGACTGCAACGCGGCCATGGGCGTCATGAGGCGGTCTGCGCTCGAACGTACCCGCCTCGTGCAGTCCTTCCCCGGCGCCGACAAGACCCTCATCTTCGAGCTGGCCCTGCAGGGGCGGATAACCGAACTCAGCGGTGTGCACTTCCTCCGCCGACGACATCCCGCCTCGTCGGTGGTGGCCCATCCCGACGCGGACGACCGTCAGCGCTGGTTCGATCCCCGACGGACCCGTCCGGCGACACCCGTCGTCGATCTCGTGGGCTCCTACCTGTCGGCGGTGGCCCGGGCCGACCACCTGGGGGCGGCCGAGCGGGTGCGGATCGCCGCCCTCGTCGCCCGCTGGTCCCTGTCGCGACGGCGCTTCCGGGTGATGGCCGGCGAGCTCCGCCGGCGCGCCCTGTCGCGGCCCTCGCCGGCGACCTCGGAGTGAGACGCCGTCGGAAACCCGGCGCCAGAGCCGCCCCCTCCGGGCGCGGCGCCGGTCAGGGCCCGGTGATGCGCACCGGCCCGAAGCTCGCCGCCGTCTCGTGGGTGAGCAGCACGAGGCTCCCCGATGCCGGCTCGAAGTCGGTGGTGCCGGCCTCGTAGGTGACCATCCAGTCCTCGGGCTCCTCGGCGTCCGCCGGCCACAACTTGGCCGTGTAGGTCGCACCAGCCGGCCCCGACACGACACGGGCCCGGATGCGGTACCGGCGCCCCGGCTCCACCTGGACGCTGGTGTCACGGGCCACCTCGACCGTGCGGTGGTTCTGGAACTGGAGCACCCCGGTGCCATCGGGGAGGAACTGGTAGAGCAGGAAGGCACCGAGCGGGGTCGGGGTCAGGCCCTGGTCGGGGCGGAAGCCCGCCTTGGGTTGCTGGCCCGGAGCGACCGAGTCGTTGTGCCCGTTCCAGCGCAGCAACAGGCCGAAACCCGGTGCGTTGCTGAAGGGGCCCAGATGCTCGGCGACCCGGTCGACGATGACGTCGGTGTCGACCTCGTAGTCGCTCCACGAGCGGTCGCCGATGGCGAGCAGACGGTCGTAGCCGAGGGAGTCGGGCTCGATCGCCACCCGGTCGCCGTCGCGGGTCCACCGCCCGTCGACGATCTCGACCAGCCCGTCGAGTTCCTGGCGCCTCCAGTCCACCTCCAGGGGCGGCTGGGGAACCGGATCGTCGTCGTTGTGGACGCGGATCGAGGCGGTGGTGGCGGCACCGGCGAGGTCGAGGGCGCGGATGGTCACCACGTTGTCGCCCGGCCGGAGTCGATCACGCGCCAGGTCCGCGTTGAAGTCCCCGGGGGCGACGAGGCGACGCCCGTTCGGTCCCACCGCCAGCTCGCGGAGGTCCTGCCCGTTGAGGGACACGGTGAGCGAGCCGATGCCGTCGGGATCGGTCACCCGACCGGGAACATCGAACCAGCGCTGGGCCCGTCCGACACCCGCGTTCATCTCGAACCCGCCCCACAGGGCGATCTCGGGCCCGCCAGGTTCTCTGTCGTAGGCACTCACGACGTGGACGACGATCGAGGCCACGTCGCTCAGACCCTCACCGTCGGTCGCCGTCAAGGTGAGCACGTTGTCCCCGACAGGAAGGAGACGGTCGAGCACGGCGCCCCTGGCTATCTCGTCGAGCCCCGAGGTCCACCGAAACGACAGGGTGTCGCCATCGGGATCGGCGGTGGCCGACGCATCGACGACGACCCGCTCGACCCCGTCCTCGTCGGCGTCGACCACGGTCAACTCGGCCGGCATCACGATCGTCGGCTCGCGGTGCAGCGCGATCTCGGCGGCCGGGACCGCAGCACCCCCGTCGGATCCGCAGGCTGCCGCCGTCAGCGCCGTCACCACGAACATGCCGACGATGCCCCGGTGCCTCACCGTCGGACCTCCGGCCGTTGCACGGGCTTGCCCGCCTCCCCGTCGACGGCGAGACCCACCACCGGCACCGAGGCCCCGTGGCGTTCGAGCTCTGCGGCGATCTCCCCGACGTAGCGGGGATTGGCGGCCAGGACGAGGTCGGGGTCGAGCCCGGCGACCTGGCGGGGCGAAGAGATCGGCGCCGCACAACCCGCCAGGTGGCGTCCCCACTTGTCGGGGTTGATGTCGCACACGCCCACCGGCTCGAACCCGGGGACGATGGCGAGGAGCTGGGTCGTCCGGCTCGTCGCTCCCCAGACCACGACGCCCGGCACACCCTCCCAGCGCCGCGCCCAGGTCCACCTGGCTTCGTCCAGGGCGGCCCACCGGGCCCGGACGCGGGCACCGTCGAGGGTCACGGGGTCCCGCCCGGTCGCCGGCTCGGGCCCGGCGTCGCCCGACCGGGCGAAGGCGACCAGGTACTGGCCCCCGTAGTCCGAGCGCACCTCCAGGGGCCCCAGACCGCAGCGCTCGATCAGCCGGATCAGGCTCCGGCGGCCGAAGTATCCGACGTGTTCGTGGTAGACGTCCCAGAAGGCACGGGCTGCGAGCATGGCGTCGGCATCGGGAACCTCGAGGTAGACGGTCGCCCGGCGCCCGGCGAACACGGTGGTGATGTCGCTCAGCAGTCCGGCGGGGTCGGCCAGGTGCTCGAGGGTGTGGCGGCACACGACGAGATCAGCGGGCCCGGGATCGACGTCGGGGCCGAAGAGGCGCCGTTCGAAGGCGACCGGCACAGGGACTGCCGTCCCGTCCTCCGGTCGGGCGGGTACGGGGTCGAACCCGGTGCCGGGCACCCCCAGCCGGGCGCAGGATCGCCGGAGGACGTCACCACTACCGCTGCCGATCTCGAGCACCGCCCGCGGCGGCCGCCCGTGCCGCGTCACAGCTTCGTCGATCATGGCGTCGACGAAGCGACGGAAGACACCCGAACCGATCTGGGAATCGACGTAGTCGGCGTCGTAGACCACGAGCTCGGGGTCGAACGCCCGATTCCAGGCGAAACCGCAGCGGGAGCAGACCACGATCTCCACGCGTCCTCGCGGAGCCCTCAACGCCTCGTCGGCGGACGCATACAGGCGCGAGAGCTGGGCGGGTACCGAGTCGGCCACGAAGACGGGATCACGGGCCGAGCCGTCCGGTGGCTCGCCGCAGGCCGGGCACCGGGTCACCCGCCACTCCTCACCCGTAGGCGGGGATCGAGCCGCCCCTGCTCGAGACCGCGTCGCAGGTGGCGCAGACGGATGTACCGCTCGCCGAACACCTCGTCGATGTCGCGCCCGGCGGCCGAGAACGCCGCCGCCAGCTCGTCGATGCCGGACGCGACCGTGTGGCGGGGAGCGAAGGCGGGCAGCTCGCGGGCGATCCTCGAGAAGTCCACCCGGTAGTTGCGGGTGTCGGTACCGCTGCCCTCCGCGATCTCGACGCGGGCGCCGGGCACGGCCTCGGCAACCAGGCGGGCGACGTCTCGGATCTGGAAGTTCTGGTCGTTTCGTCCGACGTTGAAGGCACGGTCGTGGACCACGTCGCGGGGCGCTTCACAGGCGGCGACCACCGCCGCCGCGATGTCGGCGACGTGCACGAGTGGGCGCCAGGCGGTGCCGTCGCTGCGCAGGACCACCCGACCGGTGAGCACGGCGTGGGCCACCAGGTCGTTGACGACCAGGTCCATGCGCAGCTTGGGCGAGAACCCGTAGGCGGTGGCATTGCGCAGGTAGGTGGGACTGAAGGTGTCCGACGCCAGGGCCGACAGGGCCTGTTCGCTGCGAACCTTCGTCTCCCCGTACGGGGTGACGGGATTGAAGGGTGACTCCTCGTCGAGGAGTCCGTCTCCCGCCCCGTAGAGGGAACACGACGAAGCGAAGACGAAGCGGGGGATCCCGGCCGCGCACGCCTGTTCGGCCAGACGCACCGTCGCGTCCAGATTGATCTCGTGGGTCAGGGCCGGATCGATGTCGCCGAGGGGATCGTTGGACAAGGCGGCGAGGTGAACGACCGCGTCGTGCCCCGCCAGCTCGTCGGCGGTCAGGTCGCGCACGTCGCCCCACCGGGTCGTGGCCGGCACCGGATGACCGAACCAGCAGTCACGGAACCAGCCGGCGTCCACGCCGGTCACCTCGTGGCCCCGCGCCCGCAGGAGCGGGACGAGCCGGACACCGATGTAGCCGTCCGAGCCGGTGACGAGGATCTTCACGATTGCCTGCCTTTCAGGCCGGTCGGGAGGGGGCTCCCGTCGGCGGGACACATCGGATCGAGGCGGACCTTCGGCGCGTGGAAGGCCTCCGCCCACCGGGTGGGACTGTTGCATTCGACACCACGCAGCCGGGCCAGTCCCCGAAAGGTGTCGGCGTCGAACCAGGAACGGTGACGCTGGCTGGGGAAGTGGTGCTCGAGGAGAGCGATCTTCGTCTCGAGCACCTCCTCGCCGAGGGGGACGAAGAGGTCGGGCTGGCCCAGGTCGCCTTCGTACTTCGGTATCTCGTACTCGAGCACGAGGTGGTCGCGAAAGGAGTTCCAGGTGAGCTCGCCGACCAGGGCGTGGTCCTGGTGCCGGTCGGCGCGCCGGTGGGTGAGCACGAGGTCGGGCCGGCGGTCACGACGCTCGTCGACGAGGGTCTTCAGCTCGCCCCACACGGCGGGAAGACGGGCGCCCGGGAGGTCGAAGATCTCCACACGCCGGGCGACGGCGTTCGCCGTGAACGCCTCCGCGCTCGCCTGGGCCTCGGCGCGGCGCTCACCCTCGGCGGTGAAGACCACCCAGTCCACCGAGACGGGACGCGCGGCGCACACAGAGAGGACGAGGCCACCGGCGCCGATCTCGATGTCGTCGGCATGGGCGCCGAACGCCAGCACGCGCAGGGGTCGGTCGGCGGGGAGAGCGAAGGCGAGATCGATCACCTCGACCGCTCCCACACGGCCCACGGCGGATTGCCCGCCTGGTGCAGCTCGTCGAGCGCCTGACGGTCCTTGAAGGTGTCCATCCCCATCCAGAACCCGTCGTGGCGGTGGGCGAGAAGACGCCGTTGCGCCATCAGGCGCCTGAAGGGTTCGAGCACGAGCTCCTCCCCCGGCCGGAGGTGATTCCAGATCTCGCGACGGAAGACGAAGTAGCCCCCGTTGACGAGGATGCCCGCCTCGGCGGCCGGTCGCAGTTCCACCGCCCGGTCCCGTTCGTCGAGCGTCACCACGTGGAAGGACTGGGAGGGCGGGACGCACAAGAAGATGCCCGCCGCGTCACTGGTCGTCAGGCGGTCGATCATGACGTCGAGCGGGGCGTCGGACAGGCCGTCGGCGTAGTTGGCACAGAACATCTCCTCGCCGTCGAGGTGTTCCCGCACGGCAAGGAGCCGTTCGCCGATGTTCGCGTCCAGGCCGGTGTCGACGAAGGTGATCGTCCAGTCGTCGAGGTCGGTGGCGAGCAGCTCGAGCTTCCCGTTCCGCAGGACGAAGTCGTTGGAGCGCCACTCTTCGTAGTCGAGGAAGTAGCGCTTGATGACATCGCCCTGGTAGCCGAGCGCCAGCACGAAGTCCGTGTGCCCGAAGTGGGCGTAGTAGCGCATCAGGTGCCACATCACCGGGCGCGGACCGACCGGAACCATGGGCTTGGGGATCGATCCGGAGAACTCCCGCATGCGCATCCCGCGCCCGCCGCAGAACAAGACGACCTTCATCGCAGCCTCAGAAGATCTCGATGTCGGGGATCGGTACCACCAAGCGGGTACCCCGCTCGCGCAGGGGTGCCAGCTGGGCGGCGATCTCGTCGCGGAGATTCCAGGGGAGGATGAACACGTAGTCGGCCTTCTCGTCGTGGAGCACCTCGGGAGCGAGGACCGGGATGTGGGTGCCGGGGAGAAAGCGTCCGTGCTTGTAGGGATTGCGATCCACGGTGAACTCGAGCAGATCCGAACGGATCCCGCAGTAGTTGAGCAAGGTGTTGCCCTTCCCGGGAGCGCCGTACCCGACGACCCGCTCCCCGCGTTCGCGCGCCTCGACGAAGAAGCGCAGGATCGATCGCCGGAGTTCCTCGACCCGGCGCCCGAAGTCGCGGTAGTAGGCGACGGTCTCCATACCGAGGCCGAGCTCACGGTCACGCAGGGCGTCGAGCCTCTCGGTCGCCCCGCGCTCGTCGTCGGCATGGCAGGCGTGGATCCTCAACGACCCCCCGTGGGTCCACAGCTCCTCGACGTCGAACACCCGCAGCCCGTGGGCGGCGAAGATCCGCTCGATGGTGACCAGGGAGAAGTACGAGAAGTGTTCGTGGTAGATCGTGTCGAACTGGCGTTGCTCGACGAGGCGCTGGAGGTGGGGGAACTCGAAGGTGACGGTGCCGCCCGGCGCCAGGATGGCGGGGATACCGCCCACGAAGTCGTTGATGTCGGGGACCTGGGCCAGGACGTTGTTGCCGAGCACGAGATCGGCGCGGACGCCCCGGGACGCCAGGCGGGCGGCTTCCTCGCGTCCGAAGAACTCGGTGTGGGTGGGCACACCGCGTTCCTCGGCCACCCGGGCCACGTTGAGCGCAGGCTCGACCCCGAGGACGGGGATCCCCTTCTGCACGAAGTACTGGAGCAGATAGCCGTCGTTGCTGGCGAGCTCCACGACGAGGGAGTCCGGGCCCAGATCCAGCGACGACGCCATCTGGTCGACGTAGGCCCGGCAGTGCGCCAGCCACGCCTCGGAGTAGGAGGAGAAGTAGGCGTACTCGCGAAAGATGTCGTCGGGGGCGACGAACTCCTGGAGCTGGACGAGGAAGCACGCACGGCAGACGAACACGTGGAGGGGGTAGAAGGTCTCGGGTGCGAGCAGCTCGTCGCGGGTGAGGAAGGTCTCGCACAGCGGCGACATGCCCAGATCGACGAAGGTGTCGACCAGCTCCGCTCCGCAGAATCGACATGGCCCCCCCGTCGGGGCGTGCTCGATGCCGTTGGGCCCTGGTTCCATGTCCGTCTCCCGTCCTCGAAACGCCGCCTCGCCCGGCCGCGGACGTGGGCGCCTACACGCTGAACACGTCGGCCGCCACACCCAGCTCTGTGAGCATCTCGGTGATCTCGTCCCGATAGGCCGGGTTGACGACGTACACGGCGTCGGGTGGATCGGTGCTGAGAACGGACGGGGCGCGGATGGCGTGGCCGGTGCCGGTGACGAAGGTTCCCTGCTTGCGGGGATTGATGTCGACGACCAGATCGATGGCCAGGGCCGCCTCCGCCACGAGATTCAACAGGCCGACGGTCCGTGCCCCTCCTCCCCAGGCCACGATGCGTTGTCCCTGGCGGCGACGGCGGGCGAACTCCGCCACGAGCCGCTCGATCCTCTCCTCGATGGCGGCGATCCCCGAGCGGATGCGCTCGAGTTCCCCCGGGTCGACGGCGGGGTCCGCTGGAACGCCGGCTCCCCCGGTGCCGCCGGCCGCCGGCCCCGCCGTCGTCGCCGTCACCGCGGCGAACATCCCGTCGAAGGTCGATTCGGCCTTCTCCACCGTGAACCCCGCCCAGCGGAGGGCGGCGCCCAGGGTCACCGCCGTGTAGTAGCCGCAGTGTTCGTACATGAAGTCCTCGAGGGCGCCGCGCACCAGGGCGAAGTCCAGGTCCGGCACCTCGAGGTAGACGCGGACACCCGGAGCCAGAGCGGCCATGCCGGCGAGGAAGTCCCCCGGGGCGGGGAGGTGCTCGAGCACGTGGCGGGCGACGACGAGGGCGGGGGCATGGGCCGCCACGGCCTCGGGGGTGGCGAAGTCGTCCACGACGGTGACGTCGGCGCCGTCCAGACCAGCGTCGGCACGGACGGGATTGAACCCGGGCTCGAACCCCACCCCGCGCAGGTCGGCCCGCCGGCACAGCTGGGCGAGGAAGCGGCCGTCGCCACAACCGACCTCGACGACCGTCGCTCCCGGTGCCAGCCCGGTCGCGAGATCCGCGACGAGACCGGCCTCCCACCGCAGGAAGCGTGGCGAGTGGTGCAGGGCGTTGTCGTAGTCGCCCGTGTAGTCGAGACGGGTGGGGTCGAACGCCGCGTTGGCCACATGACCGCAGGCGGGGCACAGCACCAGATCGAGATCACCCCGGGGGCAGGAGCGTGCCTCGTCGGGTGACCGCCAGAGGAGCCCCACGTGGACGGGAACCGAGCCGAGGGAGGCCAGCGCTTCGACCGGATGGGCGCACACCGGGCACGGAAGGGAAGGGCCGGGCACGAGCGGAGTGTAGGCCCGGACGGAGCGGGCCCGGTCCTCGGCTCCCGTCAGGAGATGACCACCCCGTCGGGCAGAGCATCCGATCGTGGATCGAGTCGCCAGCCTCCCGTCGCCGCCACCGACGACGCGTCGAGCAGGGTGTTTCCCCGCCACAACATGACCGCCGAGCCACCACCGGGCTTGGCGATGACGGCGTGGTAGGACCCGTACCGCTCGGTGAGCGTCGTTCCCTCGATCGTGAAGGTGCCGTACACCTCCTTGGCCTGGACGGCCGCCGACGAGGCTCCCAGCACCGTCGAGTCGCGGATCGTGGGGTCCAGGACCCGTCCACCGGCGATCCCTGTGAACTGGATGGCGTCGTTGTGGGCGCTCGAGCCCGCCGGTCGCTGCTTTCCCCGCACGACGACCCGCTCGATCAGGGGTTCGACGATGTCACCCTCGTAGGCGAAGATCTGGACGATGTCGCCGTCACCGACGTTGGGCTGGGGGTTCACGTCGGTCATCTCGACGAAGTAGGGGCGGATCACCCTCGACCCCCCGCGCATGCGGATGTGGGCGAAGGTGAACTCGGCGTTGCGGAAGCCGGCGTCGCTGATGTCCCCAGCGGAGGCGTCGATCCGGCGCAGGCCCGGTCCGCGGATGTTGCGGGCCTCGATGCCGGACGCGGCGATGATCACATCCCCGGGACGGCTGAAGGCGAAGTCGTAGATCGTTCCCGGCTGGTCGAGTACCACCGGTCCCCTGAACCCGGAGGCGTCCACCACCGGTCGACTCGCCGGCGTCGTGGTCTCACCCGCCACCGGGGCGTGCGGCGCGCCGCCGACGCCTGTGTCACCCGGGCTCGCACTCTCCGCAACGGGTGCCGGCGGCGGCAGCGGCCGGATGGCGAGCGGCGAGACGCCCGCAGCGAGCTGGACGCCCACCCCGGCAGGGACGGTCGCCTGCGCTGCGGGACCGGCCTCCGGTGCCCCGTTCAGGGCACCGTCGACGCGTTCGAACGTGGCCCGACACGATGTCGACACGACGACGAGGACGAGGAGCGATCCGTTTCGGAGGAGACGGGACACGGCGAAGGGATCGGCGCTCCACCGACCCGCCTTGAGTCGAACGACCCATGGCCACCGGGTCGATCGGATCAGCTCAGACCGCCGCGTGAGCCTCCCACGGTGGTACCACGCCGCGTGCTTCGGCGGGTACGGCGAGACGGGCGAGGACCCGTAGCACCGGCGCGATC
>RFKJ01000325.1 GCA_003694325.1 Deltaproteobacteria bacterium | reverse complement strand
TCCTTCCTCTCCCCCCCCCACACTGAACCCATCGGAGATCACCATGTCCATCCGTCACATCACCCTCGCCGCCCTCGCCACCCTCGCCGCCGCGCAGTCGGCCTCGGCCTACGAACTCGACTACAGCGGCGATCCCTTTGTGCCCAGGGCCTGGCCTGGCACCTCCGTCACCCTCAACGTCAACCCCAGCGACTGGGCGAGCAGCACCCGCCGCGGGGCCATCGAGGACGCTGCGGACGCCATCTTCGAGAACCCGAGCATGTTGGTGATCAACGTGCAGGAGGACGACGACAGCTCGATCGGTCCCAACGACGAGAACGAGCTGACCTTCACGAGCAACTCCGCCCTGCTCTGCGGCGGCCCCGCCTGCACCCACCTCTGGTACTCGGGCGTCAACATCGTCGAGGCGGACATCTACATCCTGAACGACACCTACTCGGTGGGCAACACCAAGTCGGACAACTGGTCGTACGCCGGCAACCACCGGTCGCTGCAGACCATGATCATCCACGAGCTGGGCCACGTGGCGGGCCTGATGCACGAAGACGGCAACTACTCGGTCATGGGCCAGGACTGGAACGTGCTGCACGCGGGCGCCTCGGACGTCACGCCCTACCTGGACGCGGACTCCGGCAGGGGCCTCAAGGAACTGTACGGCGCGTGGACGGAATACGTCGACCTGTCGGTGAGCCACTGGGGCTACCTCGGCAGCTCCGGCGGGTACTCCACCCACGAGCGCAACATCGTGGAGGACACCTGGGGAGTGCAGCCGTGGCACACCATGGTCAGCCGCGAGCCCTACTACGTCCTCGACGCGGGAGAGGTCTACCGCTTCGAGACCACCCTGGAGAACAAGAGCAGCACCGCGCAGACCGTCGACATCGTCATCGTCGCCTCGACCGACGAAACCATCACCACCGCCGACACGGAGCTGGAGCGCTTCGAGAACTGGCGCCTCAGCCCGGGCGTGGTGGAGCACATGCTGCCCACCTACCTGCCCGAGGACATGAACGGTCACTACTACATCGGCGCCATCATCGACGCGGACGGTGACGTGTCGGAGTGGGACGAGACCAACAACGGCCAGTACCTGGTGGAGACCTACATCTGGTAGTCCGGATGCTGAGGCGCGGCCCGCCGGCCGCGCCTCGGCCGGGTGTCAGGGTTGACCCATTACCCTCAAAAAAAGGGTAATGGGTCAACCCTGACACCCGTGTTAACGGGGGTCGATGAGCCCTTGGCCATGGACCGAACCCCTCCCCCATGCGGCGGCGCTGGCGCTCGCCCTGGCCTGGGACCGCTGGCTGGGGGAGCCGCCGGCCCGGCTGCACCCGGTGGTGTGGATGGGCGCGGCCATCGGCTGGTGGCGCCGGCGGGCGCCGGACGGCCGCATCGCGGCCCTGGGTTCGGGGGCTGCGATGGTGGGGGTGGTGGTCGGGCTGTCGGGTGCGGCCGGGCTCGTATCGGTCCTGCCCTGGGTGGGCCTGCCCATCGCCACCTGGCTGCTGACGTCCAGCATGGCCCTGCGGGGGCTGGCGACGGCTGGCGGTGACGTGGCGCAGGCCTTGGAATCCGGAGACCTGGCGGCCGCCCGGGCGGGGCTGTCCAGCTTGTGCAGCCGCGATCCGTCCGTCCTGACTGCCGAGCAGGTCGCGGCGGCGGCCACCGAGTCGGTCGCCGAGAACACCTCCGACAGCGTGGTGGCCCCGCTGTTCTGGTACGCCGTGGGAGGGATCCCGGCGGTCCTCGCCTATCGCTGCGCCAATACCCTCGATGCCATGGTCGGCTACCACGGGCGCTTGGAGTGGTTCGGCAAGCCCGCCGCCCGGCTCGATGACCTCCTCAACCTCGTCCCCGCCCGGCTCACCGCGCTGCTGCTGCTGGCCTGTGCCGGCCGGGACCGGCGCCGCGGTGCGACGGTCATGTGGCGCGACCGCGGCCGCACCGAGAGCCCCAACGCCGGCTGGCCCATGGCGGCCGTCGCCGGCATTCTCGGCGTGCGGCTGGAGAAGCCGGGCCACTACCTGCTGGGCGATGGCCTGCCGGCTTGCTCGGCCCGCGATCTGCGTCGCGGCATCGAGGTCTGCTCCCGAGCGATGCTCCTGGCTGCGGCCCTCCTGGTGGGGGCACTGGTGGGGGTCGGGGTGTGGCGGCTGTGGTGGACCTGACCGCGGACCCCCCCTGGCTGGTCGCCGACCTCGGCGTGGACCACGACGTGATCAGCCATGCCGTCGTCGGCGGTGGCCTGGGCCGGGCCCGTCGCGTCGCCTGGCTCCAGGTATGTGACGCCGACCTGCCGCCAGGCGTGGACCCCGCGGCGTGGCTGCATCGTCGCCTCGAGGCGCGGAGCCTGCCCGCCACCGTGGGGCTGCTGACCGCCTCGAACATCGCCCATCATCGCCGGGTCGCGCGCCAGGTCGCCGGGGTGACCGCCGACGCGGTGGTCACCGTCGGCCTGGCCAACCGCCTGCGCGTCGGTGATCTCCCCACGCCGCTTGCACCCGGCACGATCAACGCCCTGGTGGTCCTCGATCACCCGCTGCGGACCGAGGCGCTCATCGAGGCCCTGGCCATCGCGGTCGAAGCGCGAACCGCCGCCGTGTCTGCGCTGAACCTGGCCAGCCCCGTCAGCGGGCGCCCGGCTACCGGGACCGGCACCGACTGCGTGGTCGTCGCCGCGCCCGGCGCGGGTCTCGCCGCCGACGCGCGCATGCTCCCCTACTCCGGCAAACACACCCCGGCGGGTGCCGCCATCGGGCGAGCCGTCTACGACGCAGTCCTGGGTGGGGGACGCGCCTGGATCGCGAGGCAGCGATGACCGTCTTTCCCATCCGGTCGCACGTGCGCGCGCTGCGGCCCGTCGTCCACGGCGGCGCAGCCCAGCTCCGCGCCCGAGGGCTGGATCCCGCGCGGATCGACGACTTCAGCGCGACCCTGTTGCCGTTGTCCCCGCCCCCTCCGGTGCGCGCGGCCATCGCTGCCGTCGATCCGCGGTCCTACCCCGACCCGGCGAGCACCCGGTTGCGGAAGCTCCTCGCTCGTCGCCACGGCGTCGACCCGGCCCAGGTCCTCTGTGCGGGCGGGTCGGTGGCGTTGATCCGGGCCATTGCCCGGACCTGCCTGGGGCCCGGAGACCGGGCCCTGATCGTCGGCCCCACCTTCGGCGAATACGCAGCGGGTGTCCGGGCCGCGGGCGGCTCGGTCGAGGAGGTGTGCACCGACCGCGTCGACCGGGTGCTGGGCGCCATCGACCGCCACCGGCCGGCACTCGTCTTCCTGTGCAACCCCAACAATCCCACCGGACACCGCTGGACCGCCGACCAGGTGGCCGCCATCGCCGCCCGCGCCCCCCTCGTCGTCGACGAAGCCTACATGGGCTTCCTCCAACCCTGTCCGGCCCCGGTCATGGGACCGGGTCGCCTGGTGCTGCGATCCCTGACCAAGGACCACGCCATGGCCGGCCTGCGGGTGGGCTACGCCCTCGGTGACCCCGACCTGCTCGCCGCCGTGGCCCACCAGCTCGATCCCTGGGGCCTCGGCTCGGTGGCCGAGGCCGCCGCGGTCGCCGCCCTCTCCCACCCCGCTCCCTACCGGGACGCCATCGCCGCCCTGTGGCGGGAGCGCGATCGGCTCGCCGAAGCCATCGCCGGCCTCGGCCTGCCCGTCGACGTGCGGGCCGCGCCCTTCTTCCTGGTGGAGGTCGGCGATGCTGCCGCCGCCAGCGCCCGCCTGCTCGAATCCGGGCTGCTGGTCCGGGACTGTTCCTCCTTCGGGCTGCCCCACCACATCCGCATCTCGCCCCAGACGCCGGCCGCCGGCGATCGTCTCGTCGCCGCCCTCGCTTCCCTTCCCCTGCCCTGCACGAACCGGGAACAACCGTGACCGCGCCTCGCATCGCCTGCCTGACGTCGGAGACCGCCGAACTCTGCTTCGCCCTCGGCCTCGGCGACCAGGTCGTCGGCCGCTCGGCCTTCTGTACCCGACCCGACGCCGTCAAGCGCGTGCCCGTCGTGTCCGGCTTCACCGAGGTGCGCCTGGATCGCCTGGCCGAGGTGGCCCCCGACATCGTGCTCGCCTTCAGCGACATGCAGGCCGATGCCTGCCGGCAGCTCGTCGCCGCCGGACACACCGTCCTGGCCCTCAACCAGCGCACCCTCGCCGAGACCCTGCAGGCGATCCGGTGGGTCGGGGGGCTGCTCGACCGCCGGGACGCCGCCGAATCCCTCGTCGGTGCCATGCAGCGGCGGATCGACGAGGTCCGGAGCCGGGCCGAGGAGCTGCCGGTGGTCCCGCGGGTCTACTTCGAGGAGTGGGATGCGCCCCTCATCGCAGGCATCGGCTGGGTGAGCGAGCTGATCACCCTGGCGGGCGGCGTCGACGTGTTCTCCCACCTCGCCGACCGGCGCTCGGCCCCGGAACGGGTGGTGGAGAGCGCCGACGTCGTCGCTGCGGCGCCGGACATCATGCTGGCCTCGTGGTGTGGCAAGCCCTTCCGGCCGGAGCAGGTCCGGGCCCGCCCGGGGTGGGAGGCGATCCCGGCGGTCCGCGACGGCGCGATGTACCCGCTGCCGGGGGAGGAGGTGCTCGCCCCGGGGCTTTCGCTGGTCGACGGGTTGGAGCGGATCCACCGCATCGTCGCGGAGTGGGCGGCGAAACGGGGAACCTGAGCGCGGCACCGCCCGGCGTGATGGTCCGGTAGTCGGGGGAGGCGCGGGTCGGGGGTGTCGACTGCGCAAGCACTGCGCAGCGGTTGCGCACCGAGTGAACAGTCGGTCGGGTCGGGGTGGGTGACGATCGCGTAACCGTGGGGATCTCCGGAGTTGGCACGGAGGTTGCAATGGGGTGGGGTGTGACCGCGTCCGGCGGCGCCAACCCTCATGCTCAAGGAGAACACCATGCGCTCGATCCTCGCTCTCGTCTTCCTCGCCGCGTGCGGCGCCCAGTCCACCGACCCCGCCGCCGACCCCGCCGCCGACCTGCCGGCAGGCGTGACCCTGGCGCCCCGGGCCGCCCAGGTGGCGCCGATCGCCCGGCGCGCCGACGACCGTTTCGCCGCGGCGGACGCGGTGGTCTACGCCCAGGTGCGGGACATCCAGTAC
>RFKJ01000324.1 GCA_003694325.1 Deltaproteobacteria bacterium | reverse complement strand
TCGGCAGCGGCGCCCTGCCGGAGCTGTCGGAGGCCGCGGCCGAGAACCTCGTGCGGTTCCTGTCCTACGGGGGCTTCCTGCTGGTCGACGATGCATCGGGCGTGCCCGGCGGGGCCCTGTCCCGTTCGGTGACGGCCCTGGCCCGGCGGCTGTTTCCCACCCGCCCCCTCAGCCCGCTGCCGGGGGACCATTCGATCTTCCGGAGCTTCTTCCTGCTGGACCGACCCGTCGGCCGCGTGGACCTGGTGCCGGCCCTGGAAGGGGTCACGGTGGGACCGATCACCCCCTTGGTGTTCTGCGGCAACGACCTCAGCGGGGCGCTCGACCGGGGGCCGGACGGCCGGAACCGGTACCCGGTGGTCCCCGGTGGCGAGTACCAGCGGCGCGAGGCGCTCAAGCTGGGGGTGAACATCGTGATGTACGCCCTGACCAGCAACTACAAGCACGACATCGCCCACGTCGCCGAGCTGATCCGCGAAGGGAGGCTGCGCTGATGCAGCCCCGGACCACCACCGCGCCGAGGTCGCGATGAACTGGCTGCTGGGCGGATCGCTCGGTGCCGGCGGCCACCTGGTGTGGACGTCGCCGACCTGGGTCATCGCGACGGCCGCTGCCACGGCGGTCCTCGCCTGGCTGGCGGCGCTGTGGACCAGCCGCAAGGCGACCCGCCGGGGGTTGCGGGCGGCGGGGCTGGCCTGCGAGGGGCTGGCGCTGGCCGTCCTCGCCGCGGCCCTGGCCGGACCCTCGTGGGTGCAGGAGGAGGGCAGGCGCGAGCCGGGGCGCCTGGTGGTCCTGGTGGATGGCAGCGCGTCCATGGGCGTTCGCGAGGGGGGCAGGCCCCGGTCGGAGGCGGTCGGTCCCCTGCTCGAACGGCTCCAGGCCGAGGGGGCCGACGTCTACACCTTCGACGAGGACCTGCGCTCGGGGCCGCCGGATGGGTGGACCGGCCGGGGCACGGACCTGGGGGTGGCCCTGGACGCCATCGCCGATCGGTTCCTCGGCCAGCGCCTCCGCGGCCTGGTGCTGATCACCGACGGCCTGGACCGGGGCAGCCTGCGGCGGGAGCTGACCGCCGCCCTGGACGCCGGGCGGTCCCCGCAGGGGATCGTGCCGGACCTGCCCGGCCCCCTCACGGTCTACGCCGTCGGCCGGCCCGAGGCGCTGGAGGACACCGCGGTCGACGACGTCATCACCGGGGGCTTCGCCTTCCTGCGGACCCCGTTCACCATGACCGCGCAGATCCGGGGGCCGGCCGGGGCGACCCTGCCGGTCACCCTCACCCGGGAGGGCAGCTTCGTCTCCAAGCGGGACGTCCACCTCGACGCCGACGGGCGGGGCGAGGTCGTCTTCGAGGTGAACCCCCGCGAGGTGGGGCGCTTCGCCTACGAAGTCTTCGTCCCGGTCGCGGATTCCGACGCGGTCCCGGGCAACAACCGCTTCCCGGTGGTCGTCCGGGTGGTGCGGGACCGGATCCGGGTGCTCCAGGTGTCGGGCAGTCCCTCCTACGACACCAAGTTCCTCCGGCTGTTTCTCAAGGAGGACCAGAGCGTCGACCTGGTCAGCTTCTTCATCCTGCGGACCACCGAGGACATGGGGGCGGGCTGGCGCAGCGACGAGCTGTCCCTCATCGCGTTCCCCTACGAGCGGCTGTTCTCGGAGGACATCGACAGCTTCGACCTCGTGATCTTCCAGAACTTCGACTACAAGCCCTACTTCGACTTCTACGCCGACGTCCTGCTGCAGAACATCGCCGACTACGTGCGCAAGGGCGGCGCGCTGGTGATGACCGGGGGCGATCGCAGCTTCGACCTGGGCGCCTACGCGGGTACCCCGGTGGGGGACATCCTGCCGGTGACCCTGGGCGTGACCGGTCCGCGGGTGGACGAAGCCCCCTTCCAGCCGGTGCTGACCCGGTCCGGTCGGGCCCACCCGGTGACCCGCCTGGGAGCCACTGCCGAGGAGACCGACGCCATCTGGGCCCGACTGCCCGAGCTGGACGGGGTGAACCGGGTGGTGGGGCTGGCGCCGGACAGCGCGGCCCTGCTGGAACACCCGACCCTGCGGGGACGGGACGGCCCCGCACCGGTGCTGGCGGTGCGGGAGGTCGGCAAGGGCCGGACGATGGCGTTGATGGTGGACGCCTCGTGGCGGTGGAGCTTCAGCGAGGCGGCCGCGGGGCGCGGCAACCAGGCCTACCTCCGGTTCTGGAAGAACGCCCTGCGGTGGCTCATGGCCGATCCCGAGGACCAGCGCGTGGTGGTCAGCCCGGCGCGAGAGAACGTCCTGCTCGGGGACGACGTCCGGGTGGTCGTGCGGGTGCTGGACGCCGGCTACCTGCCGACGGAGGGGGCGAAGGTGGACGTGGAGGTGACCGCGCCCGACGGCCGGACGCAGGAGATGAGCCTGGAGACCGATGCCGCCGGCGAGGTCGGGTTCGAGCTGACCCCCGAGGAGCAGGGCGCCTGGCGGGTCCGGGCGAAGAGCCCCGGCGTGCCGGGAGCCGGCGAGACGGTGTTCGCGGTCAGCGCCCGGGACCCGGAGCTGGTGGAGATCGTGCCCGACCACCGGTTCCTCCGGCAGCTCGTCGCCGCCGTGGCGGCCCGCGAGGGCGGGGCAGCGGAGTTCCGCCTGCCCGGGGACCGCAGCCCCCCGCTGCTGGACGATGACGCGGGCCGGGAGGTGCTCGACCGCCGGGAGACGCGGCTGGCGGACATACCGCTGGTGGGCCTGCTGGTGGGGGGGCTGGCGTCGCTGGGGTGGGCGCTGCGGCGCCGTGCCGGAGCCCGCTGAGGCGCGCGCCGTCGACCGGCGGAGACGGGCGATCCATCAAGAGTAGAAT
>RFKJ01000323.1 GCA_003694325.1 Deltaproteobacteria bacterium | reverse complement strand
GTGGAGGAGGGGGTCGGCGCGCGTCCCGGGGCCGGCGGCCTCTGCCTGTTCGTCAACGGCACGGTCGGCGGGCTGATGACCCCGCTGGGGGTCACCGTCACCGACGACGACGGGGTGGACTGGTCCGGGGACAACTTCGACAAGGCCGACGCCATCGGGCGGGTGGTCGGCGGGTTGGCCCTGGATGCTCTGGACGCCGCCGATGACGTCGCCGACCCCGACCTGCGGTTCCGGTCGACCCGCTTCCTGATGCCGGTCGAGAACTTCGCCTTCCAGGCGCTGTTCCTCATCGGGATCTTCGACCGGCAACTCCACGACTACGATCCCGACCAGGAGATCAGCGAGACCAACCTTCCCAAGGTCGAGACCCGGATCGACCTGGTCGAGGTCGGGCCGCTGTCGATGCTCACCGTGCCCGGCGAGCTGGCGCCGGAGGTGGCCATCGGCGGCTACGACGGCTCGCACGTCAACACCACCGAGGACGAACTGATCGATCCGGACAACGAAAACCCGCCCGATCTCTCCCAGGCACCGCCGGGCCCCTACCTGAAGGACCGCATGGACGGCGTGGAGAACTGGATCATCGGCCTGGGCAACGACGAGCTGGGCTACCTGATCCCCGCCTACGACTACAAGCTGTCCGAGACCGCCCCCTACCTGGAGGAGGCCCCGGGGGACCACTACGAGGAGACCAACTCCATCGGGCCGTCGGCGACCCCGCTGGTCGAGGAGATGGCGACCCGGCTCATCGAGTGGGCGCCGTAGCGGCGGCGTTCCCGGGCCCGCGCCGAGCCGGGAGGGCGCCGGGCGGCGTCTTGGGGGCGCGCGTTTCCGGGGGGCCGTGCGGTGACTACCATTCTGCCGACCTGGGAGGTTTTCGATGCGCGACCCCTATGCAGTGCTTGGCGTGTCCCGCGACGCCAGCGCGGACGAGATCCGCAAGAAGTACAAGAAGCTGGCCCGCAAGCACCACCCCGACGTGGCGAAGAGCGAGGCGGACGCCGAGCGGTTCAAGGAGATCAATGCCGCCTACGACGTCCTGGGGGACGAGGAGCGGCGCAAGCTGTACGACGAGTTCGGGGAGATCTCGCTCAAGCCGGGCTTCGATCCCGAGAAGGCCCGCGCCTGGAAGCGGGCCGGTGGCGGGTTCGCCGGCGGTGGGTTCCCCGGCGGCGGCTTCGGCGGCTTCGGCGGGTTCGGAGCCGACGGCCCCGACTTCTCGGGCGGTTTCGGAGGGTTCGAGGGGTTCGGGGGCGGCGATCCGCAGGACATCCTGGGCTCGATCTTCGGCCGTCGGGCGCGGCGCGGTCCACGCAAGGGCCAGGACATCGACGCCGAGGTGCGGGTCTCGCTGCTGGACGTGGCCCGCGGCGACCCGGTGACCATCAGCCTGCGGCGCCCGGTCCTGGCGGGCGGCGGCGGGCAGGCCACGCTCGTCATGCAGGAGGAGACCGTCAAGGTCCGGTTGCCGCCGGGCGTCCGCGATGGGCAGACGATCCGCCTGCGCGGCAAGGGAGGGGACTCCCCGACCGGCGGTCCTCCCGGGGACCTGCGGCTGACGGTGCGGATCACCGAGCCGGCCGGGCTGCGCCGGGTCGGAGACAACGTCGAGCTGGACGTCCCGATCACCTTCGCCGAGGCGCTGACCGGAGCGCGGATCACGGTGCCGACCTTCGACGGCGACGTCAAGCTGACGGTGCCGGCGGGGGCCCAGGCCGGCCAGAAGCTGCGGCTGCGCGGCAAGGGGATCCCGCTGCGGAAGGGTCGGGGGGACCTGATCGTGGTGCTGCACCCGACGGCGCCGCGGAAGGTCGACGGCGAGCGGGTGCGAGCCCTGGCCGACGAGCTGGCCGCCCTCTACGACCAGGACGTGCGGGCCGGGCTGGCGCTGTAGGTCGCCGACCGCCGCGGGTCGCCGGCGCCGCCCGGTCCGCCGCCCGGTCCGCCGCTCGGGGCGGGGGATCCGCGGGGGCCACGGGCACGATTGCGCCGCAGCAGCTATGATGCGCCCGTGGCCCCGTCGGACAGGGCCCGCTGGAGGAGCAATGATCTACGCGATGACTCTGGCCCTGGCACTGGTGGGCTGTGGCGACAAGGGCGGTTCCGATGACACGGGCGGCACCGCCGGAGATGGGGGAGCGACCGGTGATGGCGGCAGCAGCGGCAGCGACCGGTTCGACGAGTACATCAACGTCACCACCGAACCCCCCAGCAGCGAGGACCTGGACTCCTGCACCTACGGGGAAGGCAACTGGATGACGCAGACCGTCATCTCCGACTACCAGGTCGACATCTCGGCCTACGGCTTCGTGCAGGACTTCGAGTCCGGTGACGGGGTGGCCGACGCCAAGGTGCAGCTCTGGTGGAACAACGACCCCACCGGGGGCGCGCCCGACTACGAGGTGGACAGCGCCTCCGACGGCACGGTCACCACCACCTGGAAGACCTGCCAGCCCATCGCCTACAAGGTCAGCACCGACCCGGCGCTGGGGGCCACGGTGGACACCTACGAGGTCAACCAGATCGACCCCTACATCGAGAGCGGGACGCTCGACGTCACCTTCAACTCGGTGTCGTCGACCACCTACGCCATCATCCCCTCGCTGCTGGGCGTCAGCCCCGACGGCGACAAGGGCACCATCGCCGGGACCGCCCTCGACTGCGGCGGTGACGCGCTCGAAGGGGTCCAGGTGGTCATCACCGACGACGCCGGCAACATCCCCGACTCGCTGGTGGTCAAGTACTTCGTCGACAGCTTCCCCAACCGGGACCAGCCCTACACCTCGGAAGACGGCCTGTGGGTGGCCATCAACGTGCCCGAGGGGACCTGGAACGTCGACATGTACGCCTACGACGCCTCCCTCGACGATCACGTGCTGCTCGGCCGCACCAAGGCCTACGTCTTCGCCAACAGCATCATGATCAGCAACGTCTATACCGGCTGGGAGGACGGCAAGCGCTACCCCGACATCTGCGTCGAGTAGCCTCGGCGCGGGCGACGACGGGCGCAGCCGGCGGTTCGCGGGCTGCGCCCTGCTCGTTGGGGGGTCGCGTGTGCTAGTGTGGCCCGTCCCTGCGGTCCCAGGGCCGCGCCCCCGACACCCCGAGGATCCCGATGCTGCACGCTGCTGCGTTCCTTCTGCTG
This sequence comes from Deltaproteobacteria bacterium, assembly GCA_003694325.1. GTDB lineage: Bacteria > Myxococcota_A > UBA796 > UBA796 > UBA2385 > J125. The sequence continues at coordinate 2,883 of RFKJ01000323.1, read as the reverse complement.
GCTGGCGCCTCCACTGCCCAGGCCGCTCCGGACGACTGGGAATTCAGCCTGGACGGCTATTACCGGGTGCGGGGTCAGCTCATGGCCGGGGGCCTGCTCGGCAACCCCGACATCTCCTTCTTCGAAGGCCAGGACGAGGACGCCCGGATGATGGTCCAGCGCCTGCGCCTGCAGCCGGGGATCAACTTCGAGGACCGGGCGAAGTTCTTCATGATGACCGACGTGCTCGACGACGTGGTCTGGGGCGACAACGAGAGCGCGTCGAGCACCGCCCTGTTCGCCGGGGACCCGACCACCACCGGGGTCGACGGCGTCGCCGACAGCGCGTTCAAGCTCAAGCGGGCCTGGATCGAGTTCAACCTGCCGGTGGGCCTGATGCGGGTCGGCCGCCAGCCCAGCGACTGGGGGATGGGCCTGCTGGCCAACGCCGGGGATGGCTTCGACGACACCTTCGGCGAGAACCACTACGGGTCCACCTACGACCGGGTGATCTTCGCGACCAAGCCCATCGCCATCGCCCAGACCATCGCCGGCAAGGAGCCCGCCGACATCCCGCTCTACCTCGCCGTGGGCGTCGATCGCCTCGTCGAGGACCCGCTGATCCAGTACTACGGCTACGAGTGCTCCACGACCTGGATCAACCCGGAGACGAACCAGGAGGAGATCATCGAGGAGGGGGATCCGGTCTACAACCCGGCCTGTGATCCCGACGGGCTGGGCTACCACACCATCGAGCACACCAACGAGGACACGACCCGGCAGGACACCGACCGGGGCAGCGACTGGTGGGCCGACCAGGACGACGACGTATGGGAGATGGTCTACGCCCTCATCTACCGGGGCGAGGACGTCGACATGCTGGGCAGCAAGGGCGACCTGACCGCCGGCGCCTACGTCGTCAACCGGGTCCAGCGCGAGACCGACAGCAAGGTCTGGATCTACGACGTGTACCTGCGCTGGCTGTGGAAGGGGATCTACCTGGAGACCGAAGCGCTCACCATCCAGGGGACCACCCGGGCCATCGCTCCCGATGCTGCGGTCGAGGGCATCGACGGTGATCCGCTCAAGAAGAAGGCGGACATCTGGAGCTACGTCGCACGGGCGGGCTACAAGTCCGACCTGATCAGCGGCGTGTTCGAGACCGGCTACGCCAGCGGCGACGAGAACACCCTGGGCGACGGTGACTTCACCGGGCGGGCGCTGCATCCCGACTACAACGTCGGCCTGCTCATCTACGAGGAGGTGCTGGCCCGCGCCACGGCCGGCGCCTGGACCGACACCGCCCAGGGCCTGTGGAGCAATGGCGGGGTCGTGAACAGCCGCTACATCTTCCCGCAGGTCACCTGGTCGCCCATGGACAACTGGCACGTGACCGGGGCGTGGCTGATGGCCTGGCCCGACAAGCCCGATGGCATCATCATCTACTGCAGCGCCGACGACGACGTGCCCTGCGACAACCCCCGGGCCACCGCCCGGAGCCTGGGCTGGGAGGCCGACCTGGCCATCAAGCACCAGTTCCATGAACACCTGCTGTTCAGCCTGGAGTCGGGCTACGCCCGGACCACCGATCGCATCGCCTACGAGGCCGCCGGCCTGCACTCCAGCACCAACGCCGACGGCGCCGCGATCGGCCGGTTCTTCACGCTGCAGTCGCGCATCGCCTACGAATTCTAGTGCCGGTCGCGCGGCCGGGACGGAGCCACCATGCGGGCCGGGATCGCGCTGGCCATCCAGCTCTACCTGGTGATCATCGCCATCGACATCCTCATCGCCTGGGTCCAGCCGGACCCGGAGCGCTGGCCGCGGCGGTTGACCCACCTGTTGACCGAGCCGCTGCAGGTTCCCCTGCGGGTGGTGCTCGACCGGCTACCCTTGGGGGGATGGGACCTCAGCGCAGTGGTGTTGGTGCTGCTGCTCGGGGCCGTCCGCGTCGTCCTCATCCAGCCCTGAACGAGTGCCGTCCATGACCCTGATCTCCCTGTTCCTGCTCCTCGGTCTTCCCGTCCTGGCCGGCCCGGAGCAGGACATGGCCCTGGCCTCGGACCCCGACCTGCCGGTCGCGGCGCGCCAGGAAGCCTTCGACCGCATCGTCGCCCTGGGGGCCACCGACATCGCGATGGTGCGCTCCCTGGCCCTCGACGAGGATGCCGACACCCGCAAGCGCTGGGTCGCCATCCGGGCGCTGGGCCACATCGGGGGCGCCCAGGCCGAGCAGATCCTGGTTGGACTGCTGTCCGATCCCCAGCCGGCGATCCGGGCGGCGGCGGTGGGCGGGCTCGGCGAGATCGGCGACCGCAGCCACACCGATGACGTGGCCGCCCTGCTCCGCGACCCGGCGATCATCGTGCGAGCCGAGGCGGCGACCGCGCTGGGGGCCATGGGGGACCCCCAGGCCGTGCCGGCACTCGCCCAGGCGCTCGAAGACCCCACCAACTACCACCGGGGCACCTCGCTGTGGGTCCGACGCCACTACGTCATCGCCCTGGGCGAGATCGGCGACAAGTCGGCGGTGCCGGCGCTGCTCCGCGCCATGGACGATCCCGATCCCATCGTGGCCGCCGAGGTCGTCCCGGCGTTCGAGAAGATCGGCGGCTTCTCCATGGGGGAGGGCCGGTCGCCGGAACAGGAGCGGGACGCCTGGCGGCGATGGGCGTCGGCCCAGATCCGCTAGTACCTGCGGCCCCAAGTTCCTACCGGGTACTTCGGGCACCGGATGTGTCCGTCCACCGGAACCTGGGGCCTCCGGTACTATCGGCCTCTTTGGAGGGGGTCTCGCGCCCCCCTTGCGCCTGCGGCGCACCCCCGCGGCGGCCGCTGCGCGGCCGCAGTACGCGCGACCACGACGTTCATCGTACCCGGGAGGAACTACCGGTCGCGCGTACT
>RFKJ01000322.1 GCA_003694325.1 Deltaproteobacteria bacterium | reverse complement strand
GGGCGTTCAGCGCCACCAGGCCGGCGATGCAGTCGGGGCGCAGGGCGGCGTGCATGACCGCCAGGGTACCGCCCTGGCAGTAGCCGAGCACGAACGCCCGGGGCGAGGCGGTGGCGCCCGGCCGACGCGCGTGGCGTCGCGCCCGCCGGATCGCTCGGTCCAGCAGGTCGAGGACCACGTGGGCGACGTCGTCACCGGCATCCTCGGGCCCGGGGATCCCCCAGTCGACGAGGTAGGTGGGATGGCCGAGGCGGGCGAGGCCGCCGACCAGGGAACGATCGGGCTCCAGGTCGCAGATGGTGGCCCGGTTGATCATCGAGGGAACCACCACCACCGGGGTGGCGGTGCGTCGCTCAGCAGCGGGAGCGTAGTAGCGAAGCTGCAGCTTGTTCTGCCGGTGGATGACCTCGTGGGGCGTGGTGCCGACCGGCGGCCGGGGCAGGGAGGCGAGGAGCTGCATGCCCCGGCGCACCCGGTCGGCCTGGTCCAGTCCGCCGAGCCCGCGGACCAGCGGGCGCAGCGCGGCGAGGGGATCGGGCGGCAGCGGCGGGGTCACGGCTGGGGTGCCTCCCCGCCGCGGCCGGAGTCGACCCAGCGGGCCAGCGCGGCGGGCAACGCCCTGCCGATGCAGACACCGACGTGGCCACCGCGCAGGACCTCGGTGCGGACCGGCCCGCCCCAGGCCCGGGCCAGGCCGAAGGCCGCCGGCGGCGGGCAGATGTGGTCGTCGGAGGCGGCGAAGGCGACGGCCGGCGCTCGCCCCCGGCCGAGGTCCACCGGCCGCCCGGCCATGATCCACTCGGGCCCGCCGGGCACCAGCGCGTTGTCGAAGTAGCAGTGCCGGACGTATTCCCGGTAGGCCTCCCCGGGAAAGTCGACGTTGTCCCCGTTCCACTGCTCCATGGCCGCCCACAGCCTGCGGAACGCCGGGTCGGATCCTCGGGTCCACAGGCTGCGCCCCCGGGCGATCTGGCCCGCGGGCCGCAGCCAGGCGAAGCTGGCGGCCATGAGCTGGCGAGGGAAGTTCCCGAACCCGTCGACGATGTCGTCGAGGGGAAACGTCTCGGGGCGGGCCCAGGTGGCCAGGCGCCCCGACGCGTGGAAGTCGATGGGGGACGCCAGCAGCGCCATGCGTCGCAGCATGTCGGGGTGGCGGGCGAGGCTGATGGCCAGGAAGGTGCCGCCGACGCAGTAGCCGAGGCCGTCCAGGGCGTCGGCGCCGTGGTGGGTCGCCGCGTGGCGGAGGCTCCGGTCGACGGCGCGGGGCAGCAGGTCGTCGACCAGGTCCGACATCGAGACGGCGGCGTCCTCGGGTCCGGGGCGGCCCCAGTCGAGCAGGTAGACGGGCACGCCGTGTCGGACCAGGGAGGCGACGACGCTGCGGTCGGGGAGCAGGTCGAACACGGTCCAGGTGTTGATCAGCGGCATGCTGATGAACAACGGCGTGGCCGGGACGCCGTCGGGATCGGGGGCGAAGTAGCGGACCACCGCCTTGTTCTGGCGGTGGATCACGCGGTGGGGGGTCCGGCCGGTGGGGGCGCGACGCACCGGGTCGCTGGCCAGGAAGCGCGCCAGCTCCCACGCCTTCCGGCCATCCGCGAGGAGCGCCCGCAGCGCACCGGTGTGGGTGGGGTCTGCGGTCACCGTTGGTCTCCGTCGCGGGTGTCGGTGTCGCTATCGTCGGCCTTGCGCCGCCGACGCCGGGCGGGTCGGGTGGCGGACTGCTCCAGGGCGTCGATCCGTTCCTGCAGCGCGTCGAGTCGAGCCTGCAGGGCGGCCATCTCCTCCCGGTGTTCGAGGCGGGCCTCGGCGGCGTCCACGCGGGCCTGGAGGGCCTCGCGTTCGAGGGCCGCCAGCTTGTCCTGCATCTCGAGGAGCTGGTCCTCGAACCGGACCAGGCGGTGCTCGAGGAGGGTGGCGATGCGGGTGAGTCGCACCAGGTCCGACCGGGTCGGCAGGTGCAACCGGGTGAGGTTGTCGTCCACCGCCTGCTCGTACTGCTTGCGGGCCCGGGCCAGGCGCCCGAGCGCATCACCGCTGGCCCGGAGGACGTCGGGAGAGTCCAGGACGGTGTCCCACCACGCGGTCACCGCCGACTCCCATTGGGCGTACAGGTCCTGGCTCAGGCGGGCGAAGTCCACTCCGTCGCCGGGGTTGCTGCTGTCGGGTTCGGCCATGGCGTCGTCTCCGGGTCGTGCAGGGCGCGGATCGTCGATGGAACGGGGTGTGGGGAGAACGGGTCGCTACGCGGCGTCGTCCGACGCCTCGTCCGCCGCCCGGTCCGGAGCAGCCAGCGCGTCCAGGGCAGTGCTCCAGGCCTTGAAGGCCGCTTCGCCCTGGGCCCGGACGGCATCCAGCGACAGCGCCCGCAGGGATGCCACCTGCTCGTCGAGCGCCGTGGCCTGGTCGAGCTGCCACTGCATCAGGCGCTGGTTGCTCTCGAGCACCCGCCGCCCCTGGGCGGCGACCTGCTGGAGGGCGGAGGCGGGGATCAGGGTGCGGGCCAGGTCGGCGTACATGGCGACTCCATGGTGGGGGTCCAGGCCCGCCCGGACGTCGGTGTCGCGGCGGGCCGACCGCTGCCGGCGCATCCCGCCAGCGGTGCCGCGATTCTATCCCTGGTGTTGCGATGCGGCAAGAAGATTTTTGCGCCGCAAAACGCCCGGGCCTGCCGCGGCCGGCCGGGGTGCCGGCGGGCGGCATCGTCCGCGGCGGCCACCCGGTCGATGAACGACGCGATAGGGCCCGGTCGGGGGTGGGGGCGGGGCGCCGCCCGCCCGGTATTCCCCCCCCGTCTTCCGCATCATCTCGGGGCGCGCATGCGTACCATCAAGAAGTACAGCAACCGCCGGCTCTACGACACGCAGGACAGCCGCTACCTGAACCTGGAGGACCTGGCGCGGATCGTCATCGGTGGCGACGATGTCCGGGTCGTCGACGCCGCGACGGGGGCTGACCTGACCCGGACGGTGCTGCTCCAGGTGCTCCTCGAAGTCCAGGGGGGGGCGAGGTTGTTTCCGCCCGGCTTGTTGCATCGCATCATCCGCTTTGGGGGGGATTCCCCCTGGCATCGCGCTGCGTTGCAGCAGCTTGGTGCCGGGCTGGAGCTGCTGGACGCCCAACTCGGCCACCTGGAGCGGACCTTCGGCTACCGGGCCGCCCCGCCCCCGGGCCCCGCGCCCGGCTCGGCGGCACGCAGCGCTTCCGTGGCCCCGGAGGCTGGCGAACCCGAACCCGCTCCGGGTGCCGCCGCCTCGGACCCGGCGGCGGGCGGTCCCACCACGGCAGGACCGGCAGGAGACG
>RFKJ01000321.1 GCA_003694325.1 Deltaproteobacteria bacterium | reverse complement strand
GTCCCGGGCCGGCGGTGACCGGCTGCGGGGTGGCCTCGGTGGCCCGCGAGGCGGAGGGCGCCGGGGTGGAGGTGGCGGGCGCGTAGGGGCGAGCGGCGGTGGAACTGGTCGTCGGCCGGGTCCCGTCGCCCGGTGCCTGGGCCCGGGTTGCCGGGGTCGCGGCCGGCGCCCGCTTGCCCTTGCTGCTGGTGGACCGCTTGGACTTCTTGCGGGCTGCGCGGTCGCCGCCGTGGTGGCTGGGGCTGAGTCGGGGGGCATCGGTCGCCACCGTGGTGTCGGCCCGGGGGGTTCCCGCGTCGGCGCGCGGCGAGCCGAGGCCGACGATCAACGCGACCACGCCGATGAACAGGGGTGTGGACGCGAACCGGGCGCGCCGGTCAGGGGGCAGGAAGGACGTTGCGCGCATGGTCATGCTCCCGGTCGGGAGATCCCCGCCGCGGGGGCGGCGCGAGGCCGCGGGCGGCGCGGGGTCGGGGTTCGGAGGTGCGAGGCCGGAGTGAAGTGCCCCGTGGCAGACGGGCGGCCGCAGGTCGCCGTCGCCCGGTGGACGAACCGGGGTCGGCGATCATTCGACCCGGTGATGCGCCGCCCGGTGATGCGCCGCCCGGTGATGCGCCGCCCGGTGATGCGCCGCGCATGGCGAGGCTCCGCGACCCGGCGATCGGCGGTCGCGTCAGGCCCCAGCACCGGATCGCTGCCCTGCTCACTTCCGGTTGCGCTTGCGCGACGCGGCCTTCTTGCGGCTCAGCGGCTTGTTGGGGCGCGGCTTGGGGCGGGCGTAGCCCTTCTTGTAGCGGAACTCGTGGCCGGCCTTGCGAGGAGGGACACCGTTGGCGATGTCCTCGAGGCGTGCGACCTCCTCGGCGGTCAGCTCGCGGATCTCTCCCCGCTCCATGCCACGGATCGAGATGGTCGCGAAGCTCTCGCGCCGCAGCTTGCTGACCGGGTGGTTGACCGCCTGCATCATCCGGCGGATCAGCAGGTTGCGCCCCTCGGTCACCGTCAGCTCGACCCAGGCGTTGCCGTTGTCGGTCTGCTGCACGACCCGGACCCGGGCCGGTGCGGTGCGTCCATCCTCGAGCTTCACGCCGCGACGCAGCCGTTCCAGGGTGCGCTCGTCGGGGGTTCGCCAGACCTTGGCGAGGTAGCGCTTGGGCACCTTCGCCGACGGGTGGGTCAGGGCATGGGCCAGGTCGCCGTCGTTGGTGAGCAGCAGGGCGCCCTCGGTGTTGTAGTCCAGGCGGCCCACGGGCTCGACGCGCTCGGGGATGTCCACGAGGTCGAAGACCGTCTTGCGGCCCTGGGGATCGTCGCGGGTGGTGATGGTGCCCTTGGGCTTGTACAGCAGCAGGATGACGCGGCGGGGGGGAGGGGGGAGCGGCTTGCCGTCGACTCGGATGTCGGCGTCGGGTTCGACGACGGTCCCGGGGTGTCGCACGATCTCGCCCTCGACCTCGACCCGGCCGTCGACGATCCATCGCTCGGCTTCGCGGCGGCTGGCAAGGCCGGCGCGGGCGATGGCCCGGGCCAGGCGCATGGGACGGGAGGCGGACACGGTGGCTCCAGTGTTGACCGGGCCCGATAAGCCAGGAGCACCTCGCTGTCACGCCCCGACCGGGACCCGACCGCTGCGCGCCGGCTCGGAACCGTCTCCTCGGAACCGTCTCCTCGGAACCGTCTCCTCGGAACCGTCTCCTCGGAACATCGGCGCGGAACATCGGCGCGGAACATCGGCGCGGAACATCGGCCGCCCGGCTGCCGGCACCGGCGAAGCCGGGGCGAGGAGGGGGCGTCGAACGAGTCTGGTTCGCGGGGAGGTGGGCCTGCGCGTGCCTCCGCACGGTCCACCCGGCGACGACCGGACATCGTCGCCGGCCGTCGCCAGGCAGGCCGGCGCCCGAGGCGCCCAGCAGGCCGACCCGGCCGTCGCCAACCGGGCCGATGCGCCGCCGGGCACCCATGCGGGGCGAGCCGGGACGCGCTCGTCCCGAGCGACATCGGATTTGCCTGGGGCGCCGGGTCGTCCCGAGGCTGGCGCCGCCAGAAGGCCGAGGCTGGCGCCGCCAGAAAAGGGGTAATGGGTCATACCTGACACCGGGGTTCGAGGCTGGCGCCGCCGGAAAAAGGGTAATGGGTCAACCCTGGCACCGGGGTTGAATCCGGGGGGGGCGTCCATTACATTGGGACTCCCACCCCAGCCGCGGGTCCGCGGCTGACCTCCTCCTCCGCTCCTTCCTCGTTCCGTCCCGTTGGTCGTCCGGCCTCCCTCCGCGACCGGCGACCGAATCCGAGCCGCTTCTGCTGGTCCGTGAAGCCCGCTCGAGCACCGTGCGAACCCGCGAGTTCGACGGTCCTCTCGAATTGCTGCTCTACCTGGTCCGCCGCCAGGGGATCGACGTGCGCGCGCTCCAGGTGGCCCCGATCACCGACGCCTACCTCGCCCAGCTCGAGCTGATGCAGGCGCTGGACCTGGACACCGCCGGGGAGTTCCTGGTCATGGCCGCCACCCTGTGCTGGCTCAAGAGCCGCGAGCTGCTGCCCCAGCGCAGCGACGACGTCGACGAGGAGGAGGAGGAGGACCCGCGGGAGCGGCTGATCCGGCGCCTGGTGGACTACGAGCGCTACCGGGAGGCCAGCGAGCGGCTGGGCCAGCTCCCGATGCTGGGGCGCGACACCTTCGCCCGACCCGCGGTGCCGCTGGACCCCTCCGAGCGGCCGGTCGAGCCGGGCGTGGATGCCATGGGCCTGCTGGAGATCTTCTACGGGGTCCTGCAGCGGCACAGCGAGCCGCCGGTGGTCCACGAGGTCGAGCTGGAACCGTATTCGCTGCGCGAGATGGCCGGGTGGATCCTCGATCGCCTCGAGTCGGGGCCCCGGTCCCTGTCGGACCTCCTGTCGCAGCTCGAGCACCGCCTCGACCGGGTGGTCGCCTTCCTGGCGTCCCTGGAGATGGCCCGGTTGCAGCTCATCGACATCCAGCAGAGCCACCATCTCGCGCC
>RFKJ01000320.1 GCA_003694325.1 Deltaproteobacteria bacterium | reverse complement strand
CCAGGCCGAGAAGCTCGGCCGTGTCGTCGTGGTTGTCGGCAGCACCCCGGTCCCCCGGGCGTCGGCAGGCGGGCCACATGCCGAGGGCGAGGGCGCAGAGGCCCCCGACAACTCCCAGCCGGAGGACCTGGCGCCGACTCGGAGTCATCGGGGTGGGCTCTCGATGCGGGGGAGGCCGGTCTCGGCGCGGGGGTCAGTTCGCCAGGGCCGAGACGGCCTCGATGTCGCCGCTGAGCACCGCGATCGTGTCCTCGACCCGCTTGGGCGTCTGGCCGACGGCCTTGATGTTGCGGCCGATGGACTTGGCCAGCTTGCCGATCTCGAGCGGGTTGCTCGCCGCTTCACCGGCCAGGCCGGCCGCGTCGAGCCCCTGGGCCTTCTGGGCCACTTCCTGGGCCTTGGGCACCAGCGCCTTGGCCTCGTCCAGCGCGGTCATGTGGTACTCGACGAACCGGTTGAGCGAGTCGACGGCGGTCTTGACGTCGTCCGGTGCGTCGTCGGCCAGGCTGAAGGTCGGCTTGCCACCCTCGAGGGCGACGGTGAGCTTGTCGCCGGCCTTGGCCTGCAGGTCGGCCAGGGCATCGGCGAAGGGGGTCCCCTCGGCCAGGCCCAGGGCGTTGTTCAGCTCGGTGGTGCCGTCCTTGAGGTGGGTCTGGATGTCGTTGAGGGCGTCGTGGATCTCCTTGGCGGCCATGAACACCTCGTCGGCCGAGGTGTTGGTCGCCTCGATCTCCACCAGGGCGGGCTCGTCGGAGGAGCCCTTGTTCTTCTTGGCGTGGGCATCGGAGACGCCGACGGTGAACAGGAGGGTGCCGGTGGCGAGGAGGGCGGTCAGGGTCGGGAAGCGCATGGGAATTCCTGTGGAGGAGGCGGGCACCGGGCCGGAGGGCTGTCCGAAGTCCGCCAGTGCGCGGCCTGTGGGTCGGGTGGATGGTCACCATGGCTCCGTGCCCTTCGGACACGGGGTCGTGGTCGGAGTCGTCGTGGAGATGGAAGCGACGTTGGGAGACGTCTCTCCATCACGGCCGCAGCGGCGTGCAACGCCGCATGTCCTGCTAGCCGGTTGTGGCGGGGAATGCGAACCCACGGGCCGGGTCGGTCGCGCGGGCGTGGACATGACCCGTGGCCCGCCGATTCGCATCCGACGCTCAGGCGTCGAGGCCGGCGATGAGCACGGTGATGTTGTCCCCACCCCCCCCCTCGTTGGCCGCGGCCACCAGCGTCCGGGCCGCCGTGTCCACCGATGGCGCGCGGCGCAGGGTGTCCTGGACCAGGCGAGACAGACCGGCCGGATCGCGCGCCGCGAAATCGGTGAAGCCGTCGGAGCAGAGGAGCAGGTGTTCGCCGGGCAACACGGTCACCGACACCTGCTGGGGCGCCAGCGGGCTGGGCGCGTCGTCCTCGTCGAAGTGCCCGACATAGGCGGTCAACGCGGCCCCGTCCGCCTGGATGGGGTCGGCCTGTCCGCTCTGGCGGGCCAGCAGCCACTCCCCCATGAGGTTTCCGTCGCCGGTGAGCTGGGCGAGGCCCGCCGGGGTCGCCAGGTACGCCCGGCTGTCCCCGAGTGAGGCGATGTGGGCCCGGCCGCCCCGGACCAGCGCCGCCACCACCGTCGACCCCATCGGGATGTTGTGGACGAGGTCGCCGTCGGCGAGACGCAGGGCGGTCTCGCACACCGACTGGTTGGCGGCGTCCAGGGCGTTGCGCAGGAAGCGGTGGAGCTGTGCTTCGTCGGCGTCCCCCAGCAGGTCGGCCTGCTCCTCCCACAGGGTCGCGACCGACTGGACGAGCAGCGCGCTGGCGAGGTTGCCGCTCCCGGCCGAGGAGATGCTGATCCCGTCGGCGACGAGCAGCAGCGTCAACGGACCGTGGCGGTGGAAGAAGACGGCGTCCTGGTTGGTCTGGCCGAGCCGGGCCTTGACCGCCCCGATGTGGGTGTCGAACCCGATGCGGATCGAGGCCTGGGACCGTTCGGTGCTGTCCAGCCGCACGCGCGCAGCCGCTGCCGCCATGGCCAGGTCGCGCCACAGGGCGTGGCCGTTGGGGATCCGGGTCGACGGGTCGGGGTCCAGCGCGCGGACCGCCACGGCGACCCAGTCGGGCGGCAGTCCGGGGGCGAGCTGGGCGAGGTGGGCCAGCAGCGTGGCGTCGCCGACCTCGCCGGGGCCGGCGAGGCGCCCGACCAGCAGGTTGGCGACCAGCCGCATGGCGTCGTGGACATCCTCGGCGGGATCCCCGGGTTCGGCCGGGCCGAGGTCCACCCGCCACTCGGCGCGATCCAGCCGGGCGCCTCGCACTCCCCCGGCCAGGCCGTCTCCGTGCCGGCTGGCCAGTGCCCGGGCCAGGCTGAGACTGACCGGGAAGGCATCCCGGGTGGCGAGCCGCGCGCCCTCCCGCAGGGGAGGGGCCGACTGGAGCGCCGGCATCTCCATGGTCGACTCGGAACCGCGTTGCTGCATCCAGTGCAGGGCGGTGTCCCACAGGCCGGGACGGGGTGGCTCGACGTGGAAATCGGGGTCGGTGGGCTGGGTCGGATCGACCCGGGCCTGCAGGTTGGTCAACCCGACGTGGTCCTCGATGACGGCCTCCACCGCGTCGACGCCGTCGTGCTCCTGCAGGGCCCGACACAGCAGCGCCATCAGCAGGTGAACCCGTCGGCGTGACGGGAGGGCGGCGATGACGTCCCCGCACAGGCCGGTCCCCCCGTGGGCCCGGGCGTCCGCCAGCAGGGCGCCGGCTGCGAGGTCGGGCGCCACCCGGGCGAGGGCCACCGCCAGGTCCCGTTCGCCGGCCGACAGGAGGCGATCGAGGTCGGCCAGCAGGTCGGGTGGCAGGGCGTCGCCCCAACGCAGGATCTGCGCGGCCGTCGCCGGGTCGCCGGCGCGGACGGCTTCGGCGAGGAGGTCCAGCCGGTGCTCGGGACCGAGTCGATCGAGCAGGTCGAAGCGTTCGCGGACCCCCATCGTGGCCAGGGCCCGGAGCGCCTGGGCCGGGTCGGGCGACACGTCCTGCATGGTCGGTTCCGACAGCACGAGGCGATCGCCGGCGACCAGCAGGTCGGTGCGCATGGCGGCGCCATCGATGGCCGCCTGCCACCAGCCCATCATCCGCCCGGGGGCGAGCAGGCCCCGGGACACCAGCCAGGTCGTGGCCAGGTCGCGATCCACCGCGGAACCCAGCTCCTCGGCGAGGTGGACCACGGTCTCGGTGGGATGGTCGGCCACCCACGCCGACACCTCCTCGGGCTGGAGCACCGATCGCTCGAACAGTCCTCCGGGCAGGGTCCGGCGCCAGCCGCGGGTCAGCTCCCGGGCGTCGACGATCTGTGCGCGGCGATCGAGGCGCTCGGTGAAGTCGAGGAACACCCGGTCATGGCGGACCTCGTCGACGATGGCCCCGCCTCGGGCGGGATGGATCAGGACGTCGCCGGAGTGGAGACGCGTCGGGTCCGTGATGGCCAGCATGCGGTCCCTCGCATCGGCGGGTGGCCCAGGTACGACGGCCCTGGCACGACGGCCCTGGCGCGTCCGCCCGGTGTGGCGGTATAGCACGGGCAGGCGGGCTGGGAGCCTCGGCTCCACCGCGGCGGCCGCACCGGCATCGGGGCGCCGACCAGGCGCCGTGAGGGCGCGGGACACAGGGAGAACTCATGCACCTGCAGGGCGGAACCGAGATTCGATGTCCGGTTCACGGGGCGATCGCGGTGACCGCGCGGGAGCGGGCGGTGGTCGATCACCCGTTCGTCCAGCGTCTGCGCGGCATCCGTCAGCTCGGCTTCTCTCACCTGCCGTTTCCCGGCGCCACCCACAGCCGCTACAGCCACAGCGTGGGGGCCATGCACGTGGCGGGCCTGGCCTTCGACGCCTGCTTCCGCGACCACGAGTTCAGCAGCCCCGAGCGCGCCGATGCGCTGCGGTCGGTGGTCCGCCTCGCCGCCCTCTGCCACGACCTCGGCCACGCCCCGTTCTCGCACGCCGCCGAGTTCGCCATGCCGCCGCTGCGGGACCTGGGGATCGACGCCTACCGGCCGGAGGCCGTCGCCCATCGCCTCGACTCCCTCGCCAACCACGAGGACTACACCATCGCCATCCTGACCCGCTCCGGGCTGGCCGACGTCATCGCCGCCAACAACCCGTTCACGCCCCGCCACGTCGCGGCCCTGATCTGCCCGGCGGTCGAGGTCGATGACGACTTCTTCATCGACCGCGGTCTCGACCACCGGGGCCTGCTCAGCCAGCTCATCTCCAGCGAGCTGGACGTGGATCGCATGGACTACCTGGTCCGGGACAGCCTGTTCACCGGGGCCCGCTACGGCGAGATCGACACCGACTGGCTGGTGGGGCACATGTCGCGCCACGTCGACGAGGACGGGCGGGTCTGCCTGGCCCTGGATCGCCGGGCGATCTACGCATTCGACGACTTCCTGATCGCCCGGTTCCACATGTTCCTGATGGTGTACTTCCACCAGAAGTCGATCGCCTACGAGAAGCTCCTCGAGCGCTACATGGGGGGCCCCGCCGGCCAGGAGGGCGCCGGCGACTACGCGCTGCCGGCCGACCTCGACGCCTACCTGCGGTGCGATGACGCCCACCTCGTCAGCCACCTCCGCCGCTCATCGAGCCCCTGGGCCCGGCGGATCGTCGAGCAGCGCCCCTACCGGATGCTCATCGAGGCCCACGGCCACGACGACGAGGTCGACCTGTCCGTGCAGCGGGCCCGCCTGGTCGAGGCGGGCATCGACGTCATCGAGGCGAGTACCCGGGGGGTGCTGGCCCGGGGACCCAAGACCGGCGCCCCGCCGATCTACGTCCTGGACCGACCACGGGGGCTCCCCTCGCGGGTGATCCCCCTGCAGGAAGCCACGCGGATCTTCGACCGCTACCAGGACGAGCACACCATCGCCCGGCTGTACGTGCCGCCGGAGCGGATCGAGGTGGCTCGGGGACTGGTCTGCACCTGAAGGCGCGGGTCGGGTCAGACCTGCTCGACCCCCCGGACCTCGGGGATCTCCTCGCAGAGCAGGGCCTCGATGCCCATCTTCAGCGTGGCGGTGGACGAGGGGCAGGTGCCGCAGGCGCCGATCATCCGGAGCTGCACCACGCCGTCGACGAAGCCCATGTAGGTCACGTCCCCGCCGTCCTGGGCGATGGCCGGGCGGATCTCCTCGTCGAGGAGGGCGATGATCCGCTGCTCGACCTCGCTGCGGTCGGGCGGGGAGGCGTCCACCGCCACGTCGAAGACCGCCATCTCCCCCGACCAGATGAACTCGCGCAGGGTGCGCTTGATCCGCGGGACGAGGTCGGGCCAGCGCGCCCGGGGCTCCTTGCGCACGGTGACGAAGCGGGGGGCGATCAGCACCAGCTCGATGTTGCCGATGGACAACAGGGCGTGGGCGAGGGGGGACTCGTCGGCGGCTCGGGCCGCGTCGGAGTACTCGAAGGTGCCGGTGGGAACCAGCGCCTCCTCCACCCGGAACATCAGCGCGTCGGGGTTCGGCGTCGGGACCGAGTGGATGGGGATCGCTTCGATCTCGGCTTCGTGGGGATGCGGCGATGCGGAGGCAGTCTCGGCCTGCATGGGGGCTCCTGCTGGGCCGGGTCGTGGCGACCGCCCAGGCTGCAAGCCTAACCACCGCGCGGCGGGGGAACAGCCGCCGACGGATGCCGTGCCGGGCACGGGATAGGTGGTCGACGGTCACGGCGGTCAGCCCGGTCCTCGGGCCGATCGCGGGTCCGGGACCGGCCGGTCCACGCCTTCCCTTTCCGCCGGCAGCCGCCGGCTGCCCACCGCACCAGGAGCCCCCATGTCCCTGTCGTTTTCGCTGTCCGAGGAGCAGGAAGCCCTCCGCCAGCTCGCCCACGAATTCGCCGAGAACGAGATCCGGCCGGTGGCCGCGTACCACGATCGGACCGGCGAATTCGCCTGGGACGTCCTGCGCAAGGCCCACGAGCTGGGCCTGATGAACACCCACATTCCGGAGGACTGCGGCGGGCTGGCCCTCAGCAACGTGGACGGCCTGCTGATCGCCGAGGAGCTGGCCTGGGGCTGCTCGGGCATCGGCACGGCCATCGAGGCCAACGGCCTGGCCCAGGCGCCGGTGATCCTCGGGGCCAGCGACAAGCTCAAGAAGAAGTACCTGGCCCCGATGACCGAGGAGCTGAAGCTGTGCGCCTACGCCGTCACCGAGCCGGAGGCCGGCAGCGACGTGCAGGGCATGAAGACCACCGCCGTCCGCAAGGGGGATCGGTTCATCCTCAACGGCAACAAGATGTGGATCACCAACGCCGGGGTGGCCGACTGGTACTTCGTCGTGGCGCTGACCGACCCCGAGAAGAAGGCGCGAGGCGGCATGACCGCGTTCATCGTCGAGCGGGAGTGGCCGGGGGTGACGGTGGGCAAGAAGGAGGACAACCTCGGCCAGCGGGCCAGCGACACGCGGGCGATCACCTTCGAGGACGTCGAGGTCCCGGCCGAGAACGTCGTCGGCGTCGAGGGCGACGGCTGGAAGCTGGCCATGGCCGCCTTCGACCACACCCGTCCGGCGGTGGCCAACGCCGCCGTGGGCGTGGCCCGCGCCGCGATGGAGTACGCCATGCAGTACGCCACCGAGCGCAAGACCTTCGGCAAGCCCATCGCCGGTCACCAGTCCATCGCGTTCATGATCGCCGAGATGGCCATGAACATCGAGGCCGGGCGGCTGCTGTGCTGGCAGGCGGCCGATCTCAAGGATCGGGGCAAGCGCAACACCATGCAGAGCAGCTTCGCCAAGGCCTTCTGCGCCGACATGGCCATGAAGGTCTGCACCGACGCCGTGCAGATCTTCGGCGGCTACGGCTACAGCCGCGAGTACCCCGTCGAAAAGCTCATGCGGGACGCCAAGATCTTCCAGATCTACGAGGGCACCAGCCAGATCCAGCGGCTGATCATCAGCCGGGAGCTGTTCGTCCGCGGGCGGTGAGGGCGGAGGGACCCGCCCCGGCTCGACCGGTACAGGCGGTCGGTGTGCGGCCGCCCTCCACCGGGCTACCGTCTGCGCTCGGAGGGCGACGCAGCCATGAAGGTCCTGGTCACCGGCGCGACCGGATTCATCGGTGCCAACCTCGTGCGGGCGCTGCTCGCCCGCGGTGACGAGGTCCGCTGCCTGATCCGCAAGCCCAACCTGCTCGTGGAGGGGCTGGACGTCGAGCTGCTGCGGGTTCCGCTGGTCCCGCGCGACGCGGCGGACCGGGCCGACCTCGTGCGGGCCCTGGACGGGTGCGACGGGATCTACCACGTCGCCGGGGTGTTCGACGCCGGCCCCGAAGGGCGCCGGATCATGCGCGACGTCCACGTCTTCGGCACCCGGGCCCTCTGCGAGGCGGCGGTGGCCGCCGGCGTGCCGCGCATGGTCCTGTGCTCATCGAGCGTCACGGTGGGCTTCGGCGACATCGACGCGCCGGGAGACGAGGACACGCCGCTGGACCCCGACGCGGTCTATGGCCGCCAGGGGCCGCTGCGCGACTACTACGACACCAAGCTGCAGGCCGAGCAGCTCGCGACCGGGTGGGGCGACGTGGAGGTCGTCGTCGTCAACCCCGACTACGTGCTGGGGCCGTGGGACGTCAAGCCGACCAGCGGCCAGCTCATCGTGTCCATGGCCCGGCACTGGATCCCGTTCTGGCCCCGCGGGGGCAAGTGCTTCATCGACGCGGGTGACTGTGCCCGGGGGCACATCCTGGCCATGGAGCGCGGCCGGCCCGGACGGCGGTACCTGCTGGGCAACGACAACCTCAGCTACCGCGAGTTCATGCAGATCATCGCCGAGGTGGTGGGCCAGCGCCCGCCCGTCGCGCCCCTGCCCGACGCCCTCGTCGGCGTCGTCGGCCGGGCCGCGACCCTGGCCCGGCGGATGGACCCCTGGCGGTTCAACGGGCTGGAGCCCGCCGTCCTCCGGAGCATGCAGCGGCCGCGATATCGCTCGGGGCGCCGGGCCCGCGACGAGCTGGGCTTTGACCTGTTGCTGGACATCACCAGTGTGGACAACTTCGACCAGCCGCCGCGGTGGTTGATCGTCTACCACCTGTACAGCCTGCGGCATCGCCAGCTCCTGCGACTCAAGACCCGCGTGAGCGAGGAGAAATCGGAGCTCCCCACGGTGACGACCGTCTGGCCCGCCGCCGACTGGCATGAACGCGAGAT
>RFKJ01000319.1 GCA_003694325.1 Deltaproteobacteria bacterium | reverse complement strand
GGCGGGAGGGTGACCCGGCGCAGACCCGGCACCGCCGCGTCCAGCGCCGCGTCGAGCGCCGGGTCCAGGCCGTCGGTCACGAACAGGAGGTCGCCCAGGCGCCGCGCCAGGACCTCCTGCAGCCCCGAATCCCACGCCGCCACCGCGTCCCAGCCGGCATCCGGACCCAGGACCACCGCCGGGTCGTGGTCGGGCCCCAGCCGGGCCGGATCTCCCAGCAGCTCGTCCTCGGCGTGCTCGTCCTCCACGTACATGCGTCGGAACCGAGCCGCGGGGTCGGCCAGCGCCGCCAGCCCCTCCACCAACGCCCGCTCGCCCTCCAGCGCCGGGACCGGGATCTCCTCGGCGCAGGGCTCCGCCAGCTTGCGCTCGGCGTTCCGTCCAGCGGGATGCCACGGGATCACCCCCAGCACCCGCCGCCGCCACTCCTCCCGCGCCGCGGCGTCCGGTGCTCCCCGTTCCCGCTCGACCTCCCCGGCGACGAGGACCGACAGCCCCACCTTGAACAGCCGCTCCCACTGCAACCGGGGAGGACGCGGCAGGGACAGCCAGATCCCCCAGGCGGCCAGGCCCAGGGCCGCCAGCTCGACCCAGGCCTCGGCGGTCACGACGCCGGCCTTTGCCCGGTCTCCCCGCCCATGCCCAGCAGGCGCGGGCGGAGGGTCCACTCCGGGATCGGGTCGATCTCACCGGCCTGCGCTCGCCGGGCCACGAAGTACAGCGCCGTGTACAGGGACAGGAACTCCCAGAACGGCTTCTCGGTCAGCGTGAATTCCATGAACGACCAGGCGAAGTAGCCGAGCATCGCCGCCGGCATCGTCCAGGCGACCACCTCGGCGACCGTACCCCGGGTGGAGGCCACGATGTCGGCGGCCATCCGCACGATGGCCACGATGAGCCAGGCCAGCAGCGCCAACCCGATGACCCCGTAGTGCGCCAGGAACTCCCAGAAGATCCCGTGCGGATAGTCGTAGAGGCTCTGGGACAGGTAGTAGTTGTACCGGGGCAGCACGATGGTGTAGCCGCCGGCGCCGATGCCCAGGCCGTGCGTGTCCTGGAAGAGCTGCCAGCAGACCTCCCAGTTCCACTGCCGGTAGCTCTGGTTGAGGGTGATGCCGTTGCTGGCGATCCGTCCCAGCGCCGCCGCCCCCGAGAGGTTGGACGCCACGATGAGGCCCCCGACCACCACCGAGGCCACCATGAGGCGGAGGAACCACTTTCGGAAATGGCGGTTGGCCAGGGCGACCAGCCCTCCGCCGATGAGGGTGGCGTAGGCCCCGCCCCGGGATCCCGACTGCAGCATGCTGAAGAAGATGAACGCCCCCGCCCCCACCAGGGCGAGCTTGAGCAGGCGGTTGCGCTCCACCAGTGCCATGCCGAAGCAGGTCGGGATGATGAACATCAGGTTCATCGCGTACCAGTTGGGCTGCTGGCCGAGCCCCGTCTCGCGCCCCCCGCCGGCCGCCGCCTGGAACGACTGCGTGGAGCTGAGGAAGGCGGAGTTGTCGGTGAAGGTGGCGATGAGCGCGATCAGGACGCAGGTGCCGATCCAGGCGAGGAGCAGCAGCCGGAAGTCCCGCCAGGTCCGGGTGAAGGTCAGGATGACCAGCGTGTTGGCGAGCACGAGCGCCAGGGGGATGATCTCCCCGATGGTCTCGCTGCGGGACTGGCTCCACAGGATGGTCAGGGTGATGAACCCGCCCAGGGCCAGGAAGGCGTTGCGCCACGGCCACGCCCGCCAGAACCGCACCCGGTGGAAGACGCCGTGGAACGCCAGCGCCCCGAGGCACAGCAGCAGGGCCGGCTCGAACGGCCCGATGCCCATGTGACCGATCCGGAAGAACACCGTCGCGCCGGTGGACAGCAGCCGGGCCCCCAGCAACAGGGCCACCCCCAGGAGCGGCTGCTCGACGACGAGGACCGCCGCAGCGATCCCGCCGACCGCCAGCACCGTGAGTCTCGGGTCCACGGCCATGGAGGCGATGAAGGCGAACTCCACCAGCAGGATGATCGGCATCCACAGGGGCCCGCCCATCCACCCGGTCCAGCGCTGGAGTCGCTCCACCATGTCCGTCCGCCCTGTCGCCCCACCGTAGTCCGCGAAGCCGCCGGTTGCCGGTCCTGCCGCGGCCTGGCGGCGCCTATGGTCGTGGGGACCCGTTGCCAAGCCGGGCTCGGTGGTGTCGCCCTGCATCCCGCGGCACCGGACGCCGACCGGCGGCCCCGCCGGGGCCTACCCGGCCCGCCTGCCGGGCATCGGCGCCGTCTCCCGGGGATCGGCGCCGCCCCGACCGCCACCGCCCCAGCGAGATTCGCGAAACCAGCGGCCGCATCCTGCATCGGCTGCCGGACACGCCCGGCGCCGAGCCGCTGCCGCTCGCCTTGACAGCGGGCCCACCGCCTGTCAGACTCCGCGGCGGCTCGCTTCCTGGAGCGTGTGCCCAGGCCCTTGTCCGGCATCACCGGACGCCCAACCCCGGAACCCTCGTGGATCCGGACTCCGTGAACGAGAGGAGAGACCCATGAACAAGAAGCTCCTGATCCTGGCTGCCGTGGCTGCAAGCGGTGCGGTCGTCGCCGCTTGCGGCGACAAGGACGGCGACGACACCGCCGACAACGCCTGCAACGCCTGCAACGCCTGCAACGCCTGCAACGCCTGCAACGCCTGCAACGCCTGCAACGCCTGCGGTAGCTGAGCCACGACGACTGCAACCTGCGCGCCTCGGGACCTCGGTCCCGGGGCGCGTGTCGTCAGGGGGGGACCCATCCGCCGAGGTGCGCCGTGTCTCCAGGCCTTCCCGGCTCGCTCGTCCGCCTGCTCCTGCCCGGCGCCCTGTTGCTGCCGGCATGCGTCGACGAGCCCGAACCACCCTGGGGCCACGCACCGCCCCTCTCCGAGCTGCCCGCCACCGTCGATCCCCCCCCGGTGACCGACTGGCTGGCCGAGTACTGGACCTTCCCGGTGCCGGCGCAGGGAGACGCCCCCCCCGACTGGACGCCGCTGGAGCAGCGACTCGACCCCGATGCCTGTGGGACCTGCCACCCCGCCCAGCTCGCCGACTGGCGCGAGAGCTGGCATCACCTGGCCATGGGACCGGGAGTGCTCGGCCAGATCGTCGACTGGGACGGCACCGATGACCGGCTCGTCCACCAGTGCCAGACCTGCCACGCGCCGCTCACCGAGCAGCACGCCCGGTTGCAGCAGGATGACACCTGGGTCGACAATTCCCTGCTCGACGAAGACATGCGGGCCCAGGGGCTGACCTGCGCCGGCTGCCACGTCCGCCAGCACCAGCGCTACGGACCGCCCCGGGAGGGGCGCGATGTCGACGAGTCCGGGCGGGCGCTGGCCGAGGGCCCCCACGACGGGTTCATCCCCCGGCCCGAGTTCCAGTCGTCGGCGTTCTGCGCCCGCTGCCACGACTTCCGCCCGTCCCAGCGCGCGCTGAACGGCAAGCTCCTCCAGGAGACCGGCGAGGAGTGGCGCCGGACCGCGTTCGCCGCCGAGGGCCGCACCTGCCAGAGCTGCCACATGCCCGAAGGGCGGCACCTGTGGAAGGGCATCCACGACAAGGACATCGTCGCCAGCGGCGTCGAGATTCGGGGCGGGCTGCAGGAGGCCGGCAGCCTGCTGACGCCGGTGACGGCCTCGCTGACCCTGACCAACACCGGCGTCGGGCACCGCCTGCCCACCTACACCACGCCGGAGATCAAGCTGATCCTGGTCCAGGTCGACGCGGACGACAACGAGATCGCCCGCAGCCGGCGGGAGGGCAGCGTCGCCCGACGGATCAAGCCCGACCTGTCCAAGGAGCTGTTCGACACCCGGCTGCTCCCCGGCGAGTCCTACACCCTGCCCTACGCGGTTCGCCGGCAGCCCGGGGCGGTGGCGGTCGTGGCCCGCGTCGAGGTCTGGCCCGACGAAGCCTACCGCCGCTTCTACGAGATCAAGCTGCGCCGCCCCGAGAACCACCCCAAGGGGGAGGCCATGCTCCGGGAGGCGCTGCAGAACAGCATCGACTCCCGCTACACCCTGTGGGAGGAGCGCTGGCCGCTGCCGTAGCGCCCGGCCCGCTCAGCGGCGCCGGCGCCGGGAGGTGCCCGGCCGGCGACCCGGAACGGGGACCGGCACCGGTACGACTTCCGGGGTCCGGGTCCCGATGACCTCCTCGAGCCACTCGCGCAGGCGATCCGCCAGCTCGGGCAGGCCCTTGCGATCTTCCTGCGGTCCACGGGTCACCAGGAGCCTCCGACCAGGGTGGGGGCGCGGGCTGCGGCGCGCCCGGGGATCCCGCTCGCCCGGTGCGAGCGGTCGCTGACAGTATAGACCCCGGAGCAGCGCTGGCGAGTCCCGGTCATCCCGGATCGTCACGACCTGCCACGAAGCGTCGGGCCCTGCCGGGGCACCTCCCCTCCTTCCCTCCTCCCCCCAGCCGCCCGGGAACCGGAATCGTCGCCCTTCGCCGATTTCCCGCCTCCCTGTTCGTCGCGCTGCTCGTCTACGCGGCCGTCGCGGCCTCGACCGTGCGCGGCGTGGGAATCGTCGGCGAGGTCGAGCTGGCCTGGTTCCTCGGCCGACCTCCGGCCGCCCTGGTGGCCCTGCAGCCCACCCCTACCTGGGCCGATGGCGAGTCCGAGCCCACCGCCGGTGCACGGGTCGGGCCCCTGGTGGCCAGCCAGGTCCGGCCGATCGAGGGGCTCGTCCTGGGCTCGGTACACATGCCGGTGGCGGTCAACGCCTACACCGGCGGGATCGCCGACTGGCCGGCCCGCATCGTGGTTCGACTCACCGGCAGCCGCCGGGCCGTCATCGCCCTGCACGTCGCCCTCGGCGGCCTCCTGATCGTCCTGGTCCACCGCTTCCTGCGGTTCCGCGGCACCGACGTCGCGGCGGCCATCGCCGCACTGTTCCTGGCGACCGACTGGAGCTTCCTGTTCTACCGGAAGGTGCTGGGGGGCACCGAGTTGCTGCTGCAGGCGGCCGGGCTGTTGTGCCTGTGGGCCATCTGGAGCCGGCGGTGGGGGGGAGATCGCCACGGGCTCGTGGCCCTGGGCCTCGCCGTCGGCTTGGGGCTGTGCGCCAAGCTCACCTTCGGCCTGACGCTGGTGGCGTTTTCCCTGGCGACCCTGCTGATGCGCTGGGACCGGCCGAACATGAAGCCGCCCCGCATCGAGGGGGTCGCCGCCGGGCTGCTCGCCGTCGTGGTCTGCACCGCGCCGCTGTGGATCACCGCCCTGCACCACGGCCTGGCGGTGCCGACCCACATCCCCAGCCACGACTTCCCGCAGCTCCAGCTCCGCCGCGTTTCCGCTGCCCTGACCGGGGGCCCGCACCCGGCACGCGAGACCCTGGCGAACCTGTGGTTCTGGCTGTCCGAGCCGCTGGCCTTCTTCGGCCCGGCCTACGGGGTGGACGGGCTTCCCGGCCCCTCGCCCTGGCGCATCGCCGGGCTGGTCCTCGTCGCCGCCGGGACGGCCCTGGGCTGGCGCGACCGGCATCACCCCACGCCCCACGCCGCCCTCCTGCGGTTCTGCAGCGTGGCCCTGGTCCTCCAGGTCGGCCTGCTGTGGGGGGTGGCCCGCGACCTGCACCACCTCGCCCAGGCCACCCCCACCTTCGCCATCGTCGCCGG
>RFKJ01000318.1 GCA_003694325.1 Deltaproteobacteria bacterium | reverse complement strand
CGATGGGCGTGGGGGTGGGGGGCACCGACGCCACGGCGGGGGTCGACCCGATGCTGTCGGCTGCGATGCCGGCGATGCCCAGGCCGACCATGGCGGCGAAGGCGAGGTTCCGCAGCCCGGGCACGTGGGCCGGGGCCGGCTCGTTCGCGCGGGCCGAGAAGTAGCGCTCGGCCCGCTCCGCTGCGAGGAAGGCGACCACCGCGACCAGGGCGACCCCGGTGGCCACGACGCTCCACGGCAGGCCCGTGAGGTCGGCCAGGGTGACCGAGCCCATGGCGCCGCTGAGGTAGAAGTCTTCCAGCGCGGGGAAGGCCAGGGCAAACAGCACCGCACCGACCATGGTGCCGCCGATCGACCACCACCCGTCGCGGTGCCCCGAACCGGCGGCGACGAGCGCCGTGCCCGGGCAATAGCCCGAGATCACGAAGCCGATTCCCAGCAGCAGGCCACCCACGAGCTGGGGCAGCCAGAAGGTCTCGGGGATGGACAGGGCCGACATGTCCATGACCCCGACGCCACCCAGCAGACCGATCCCGGCCGCGGCGGTGGCGATGGCTCCGAACATGACCTTCAGCACACGGTTGTCCGTTCCGTAGAACTGGCTCACCAGGATGTGCGCGTTACCGAACCCGGCGCGTTCGAGGACGAAGCCGAAGCCCACCCCGATGACCGTGGCCAGGGCCATGGCGACGGAGTAGTTGAACAGGTCGTGGGCATAGAGGGGGAACATGACTTACCTCCAGGCCTTCCGGATGAGGGGGGCGGTCGCGTAGGCTCCGGCGAAGACGGCCAGCATGAAGATCCACGATCCCACCGCCAGCACCGAACCACCGGTCAGGGCCTGGCCCGACGTACAGCCCCGGGCGAGCCGGGCGGCGAAGCCCATGATCGTTCCACCGGCCAGGGCCATCCACAGCCGGGCGCGGTCGGAGATCTGCGGGCCATGGATGACATCGCCATGCCGGGTGCGACCCGCGGTGTAGGCGCCGACCACGCCGCCCAGGAACACCCCGATCACCTCGAAGACCATCCAGTCCTCGAAGATCCCGGCGAATCCCTCGGCCACGTAGCCGGAGAGGTAGCCGTTGGATGCCGCCCAGGAAGGTGCGACCAGGTCGACGATGGCGTAGGCGAGCCGAGTCGGCCCGCTGCTGCTGCCCAGTCCCCAACCGAAGAGCATGTAGGTGAGCAGCAGCAGCAGACCGAGAGCAAACCCGGCCAGGTAGGGGTTCCAGTAGGGCTCGGCCGAACTGTCCTTCCGCGGTTCGTGGACGGTGGTGGTCTGGATTCGTGCGGAGTTGCTCATGTCAGCCTCACTGCAGGAGAGCAAAGGAGGTCTGCTGGCCGGCCATCACCAGGATCCAGCGGAGCGCGAATCCGCCGCCGAGGACGAGCAGCGGTGAGAACAGCGTCATGTGGACGTGCTGGCGGATCTCGGTCAGGTTCAGCGCCAGGGGGACCGCCAGGCCGGCGACCACGACGAGCGACCAGAACCAGGGCGTCCACTCGCCGCCCATCACGGTCTTCACGGCGATCAGGCCGGTCGTTCCGCCGGTGGCGAAACCCAGGAGCATGGCGCCGATCAGCCCCAGTTCGACGACGATGGCGATGCTGTCCCAGCGCACCAGCCTGTTCAGCCGGTCCTCCTCGGCCGGCATCAGCATCAGGAACGCCGCGCCGGTGGAGATCCCCGATGTCAGGAACAGGGGGCCCAGCGTGGCGGTATGCCATTGCAGCCGGGCCTCCATCGTCCCCAGCAACAGGCCGGTGTAGGTTCCCAAGGCGACGCCGAGCACGATGGTCAGCCACAGGATGCCCGTCCGGTGGATCGTGGCGAATTCCAGCGCCCACTGCACCAGGCCCGAGCCGGGCAACCGGCCCAGCCGATCGCGGGTCTCCTGGGTCAGCCCTCCCAGCCAGCTCAAGATGAGCGCCGGATACACCAGCATCAGCACCCACGAGCCCCAGGACATGGGTGATGTGGGCTGGAAGGTCGTGTAGAACCGGTAGACGTGGGCGGGGTACTCCAGGTCCAGCAGCAGGCTCAGCATACCGAGGCTCAGCAGCCCGGCGGCCACCAGCGGGGCGTGCTGCAGCCCCTTCGACCGCTCGTTCGTGCGCAGCTCCAGCAGGGGCACCAGGACCATGATCCCGGCGACGAGGCCGCCCAGGAACAGGTACACGGGGATCTCCCACCCCCAGATGTGCATGTGGGGGTCGATCATCGGGTTGTGCCGGCCGCTGACGGTCTCGATGAGGGTGGTGTCCATGGCGTCGTCCGTTGACGGGGTTCAGACGAGGAAGAACAACTTGGGCCGCGTGCCGGCCTCGGGGTGCAGCACCTTGAACTCGTTCTCCGCCACCAGTCGGGAGACCTCGCTGTCGGGATCGTTGAGGTCACCGAAGTGCAGGCTCTCGGTGGGGCAGACGCTGACGCAGGCGGGGTCGAGACCCTGCTCCACCCGGTGGTTGCAGAAGGTGCACTTGTCGGCGTAGCCGGCGGGATGGATGAACCGGGCGTCATAGGGGCAGGCGGCGATGCAGGCCTTGCAGCCGGTGCACTTGTCGTGATCCACCAGCACGATGCCGGTGTCGGTGATGTGGCTGGCGCCGGTCGGACAGACGGTGACACAGGGTGCGTTCTCGCAGTGGTTGCAGCGCTCCGACCGGATCTCCATCGACAGCTTCGGAAACCGGCCACGGGTGGTGGTGGTGATCCAGTCCCGGGTGAAGCCGTGTGGGGTCCCATTCTCGTTCTTGCAGGCCAGCACGCAGGCGTTGCAGCCGACACACTTGCGCGTGTCCATGACCATGCCGTACCGGATCCTGTGCTCGGTTCGCGTCTGGGTGTTCATGACACTGCCTTCTCGATGCGGACGAAGTTGACGTTGAGGCCCGTGCCACCCATGACCGGGTCGATGCGGGTCTTCGTGATCAAGCGGGTGTCGCTGATCCCGCGGTTGCGGGCGAAGTGCAGCCCCTTCGCCTTCTGGCCGAAGCCATGCACGATGTAGACACAGTCGGGCCGGATCCGCTCGGTGACATTGACCGTAGCGGGGCCTTCGCGCACGCCGTCCTGGTTGATCAGGTCGACCTTGTCACCGTCCTTCAGCCCCAGCTCGGCCGCCCGGCGGGTGTGGATCCACACCGGGTTGTCGTCCAGGATCTCCCCGAGCAGCCGGTTGTTCGCCGTGCGGGCGAAGCTCAGGGTGGGGGCCCTGCCGAACAGCAGGTGGAACTGGTCGGCGGCGGGCTCCTCGGGCGGGGTGTAGTCGGGCAGGGGCGGCAGGCCGGCGTCCGCCATCTGCTGACTGTACAGCTCGATCCTGCCGCTCGGGGTCGGGAAGCTGGGCTCGACACCCTCCTCGAAGGTCACGGGCGTGGGCTCCGAGGCGGTGATCGCCCCCTTCTTCGACAGCTCCATCAGGTCGATGCCCGACCGCTCGGCGCGCTCGGCCAGGTACTCCTCGATGTCCTCGAAGGGGAAGTACTGGCCGTATCCCATGCGCTTCGCCAGCTCCTTGGCGATCCACCAGCCGGGCTTGCTGTCGTACATCGGGTCGACGACGGGCTGGCGAATGGCCACGTAGGGGTCGTGCCAGGCGGGGGCGTGGAGGTCGTCGTAGCGCTCGAGGTAGGTGGCCTCCGGCAGGACCACGTCCGCCCAGCCGACCGTGTCGGTCGGCAGCACGTCGATGGCCACGATGAACTCGAGGTTCTGGAGGGCCTCGATGGTCCGGTCCTGCTGCGGCAGGCTCTGGAGCAGGTTCGTGCCGTACAGCATCCACGCCTTGATGTCGTAGTCGGCCGTGCCCGGAATGGAGGCGTCCCGGATCCCGTGGGACAGGGGACTGCTGGCGAAGGGGTAGATGACGCCCTTGGGCATGTCGGCGGGGGGCCGGGTCTCGTGGTGCTCGAAGGGGGGAATGGGGACCTTGGCCAGGGGGTAGCTGGCCGGGCGAAGGATGCCGCCCCGCCGTCCCCAGCTTCCCAGCAGGGCGTTGAGGATGGCGATCGCCCGGCCCCGCTGGGTGTCGTCTCCGGTCCAACTCGTCCGGCGACCGGGATGGACCAGCGATGCGGGTCGCCCACCGGCGATGAACCGGGCGGTCTCGACGATGGTGTCGGGATCGATGGACGTGGCGGCGTAGGCCCACTGGGGGGTCTTGTCGGCCAGGTGGGCCTTCAACTCGTCGAAGCCGACGGCGTACTGCTCGATGTAGTCGCGGTCGTAGAGCTTCTCCTCGACGATGACGTGCATCCAGGCCAGCAGCAGGGCGATGTCGGTGCCCGGCCTGATGGGCAGCCAGTAGCGGGCCTTGCTGGCTGCCACCGAGAAGCGCGGGTCGACCACCACCAGGTCGGCTCCGCGCTCGATGGCCCGGGCGAAGTCCTGCACCTGGGTGTTGTGCATGTTCTCACCCAGGTGCGATCCGATGAGGGTCAGAACCCGGGCGTGCTCGATGTCGGTGGCCTCCGGCGAGCCGACGCCTGCGCCGAAGGTCAGCTCGAAGGCAGTCTGTCGGCTGCCGCGGCACTGCGCATAGGAGGGATGGGTGAGGTTGGGCGTCCCGTAGGCATGCATCAGGGTCTTGAACCACGATGCGCCGTAGCCATGGGAGAACAGCGCCAGCGCCTCGGGGCCGTACTGCTCCCGGATGCGGGTGAGCTTGTCCGCCACCTCGTCGAGGGCGTCCTCCCAGCTCACCGGCTTGAATTCCTCCGCCCCCCGCGTCCCGGTCCGGATCAGCGGCTGGCGCAGTCGATCGGGATCGTAGAGCAGCCCGGCACCGCCGGTCCCGCGGGGGCAGAGGTGCCCCCGGGACAGCGGGTGGTGGGGGTTGCCCTCGATCTTGGTGAGCCGGCCATCCTTGACGTGGGCCTGGATGCCGCACTTCCAGAAGCACAGCTCGCAGAAGCTGGGGACGACGCGGTCGCCGTCGGTGCCGGTTTCCGGATCGGGTTGGGGGGCGCGACTCCAGCCGCGGGTGGTCAGGCCAGCACCCATCGCGGCACCGAAGGTGGCGCTGGTGATCTTGATGAAGTTGCGACGGCTGACGGGCATCGGATCCTCCGAGGAGTCAGGGTGACCAGTGATGCAAAACCCATGCCATCCCGGAATGGTTGCCAACTCCCTGGAATCACGGCGGCGGAGCATCTCCCCGGCCGATCTGGGAAACGCGATGTTTCAAGTGCTGTGAAACGCAGTGTTGCATGAAACGTTGCATTTCACGTGTGGGTGCCATGAGCGCTCCGCGGGCTCCCGGGACTCGCCGGGGGCCAGGGGGCGTCGGCTCTACGGCAGGGCCCAGTCGGGCACGACGCCGGTGCATCCCTGGGGGCGGGAGATCCGGCGACGCAGGGCGGCGCGGATGTCGGTGAACACGGCGCTGTCGCCGTCATGGCAGGGCAGGCAGAGCCCGACCCGCAGCACCCGGCGTTGCTCCTCGGCGGACAGCGAACGGGCCCCCTGGCGGGTGCTGGCGCCCGGTTGTGCGGGGGCCAGGCGGGTCCACCCGTCGACGGCGATGCCGTCCGGGGAGGAGCGGGTCGGGGTGAAGGCGAGGTGCTCCAGATCGAGCGTGCCGCTGCCGAGGCCGAGCGCAGTGGGGCTGGCGTGGCAGTCGGTGCAGCCCCACGCGGACCGGGTGGTGGTGTGCGGCTCCGCCGCGGCGAAGCGCCGGGCTTGAAGTCGAGGGCCGCCCGCGCCGGTGGCATCCAGGCTCCAGAGCATGCCGGGCATCATGGGGCCGATGGTGCCGTCGGCCCGGACGCCCAGGGCCGGCTGGCTCCACCCGAAGTGCACGCCGGTCTCCACCCAGCGGCCCGGGGTCTCGGCGGCGGCCGCGAAGTCCCACTGCGTCCCATCGGGGTCGTAGGCGGTGTGGCAGTCCGGACAGGAGGGGACCCACCGGGTGTGGCAGGCGCTGCACCGGAGGCGGGCGTGCCCCGGCCGGGCGTGGTCGTCGTCGGTGGGGGTCTGGGGCACGATCCGCGCCTCGCCCCCCGACTTGGGGGTGAGTGCCCAGCCCTCCGCCGTGGGCCGGAGGTTCCAGACGGGGGTGCCACGACGGCCCGTGCGGACCCGCTCCGTCGGCGGGCGCTGCTCCCCATGCTGGCGGAGCAGCCTGCGGCTGGGCGCGTCCTCGACCTCTGCCCAGGTGGTCTCCGGTGCGTCGGGCCCATGGCAGCTCTCGCAACGCAGCTCGGTGGCGTCCTCCTCGTGGGCGGTGCGCCGGCCATCCCCCATCAGCTCGGTGTGGAGGTGGCAGTCGGTGCAGGCCAGGCCGGCGTCGTGGTGCAGGTCGGCGGGCTGGCGGCAGCCGGGCCGGCCATCGTGCAGCTCGACGGGATCGGCGCAGTCCCGGCCTCGGACCTCGGACAGCCCCGCGTAGGACAGGCTGATGCGGCCGCTGCGGCTGTGGCAGCCCAGGCATCGGTCGTCGGGCACCACCAGGTCCACGGTGGGGTGGGCGTCGAATCGTCCCGGGCGCGAAGCGCTGTGGCAGGCGCTGCAACCCGACCCCGTTCCCTGGACGGCGTCGTCGCGGTTGTCCTTGCGAGTGTGGAGGTGGCAGCCGGCGCAGAGGTGGCGCAGGTGGTCCTCGGCGGGGCTGGGGTCCGGGTCGGCCAGCAGCTCCACCATGGCCTGGTGGCCGTCGGGCACGGCCTGCTCGCCGAACGCGAACCGGTCGACGGCGATGATGCCGCTGGCGGTAGCCATCATGCTCCCCTCCACCCGGGCGAGGTGGTCGGCGTGGCAGCCGGCCTGTCCGCAGGTGCGGGCGGCGGTGTCCAGGGCCCCCGGCTCCCGCTCCAGGCCGACGTGGGCGCGGTCCGCGACGGTGGCGGTCGGGTCGCCGAGGTGGCACCGGCTGCAACCGAGGGCCGCGGCGGCGTGGCGCCCGCCCGGTCCCTCCTCGGCCGCGTGGCAGGACAGGCAGCCATCGACCGTCGCCGTCGAGGGTCCGTCCGGCTCGGCGGTGGGACCCCGGCAGCCGGCGAGCAGCGGGATGGCGATGGCGAGGAGTGCGTTCACTCCAGCCCGTACTCCTTCATCCGGCGCCACAGGGTCGTCCGGGAGATGCCCAGCAGGGCCGCGGCCTCGCGCCGACGGTAGTGGGCCCGCTCCAGGGCGAGGCGAAGCTGCCGCCGCTCGGGTGGCTCGTCGGCGTCGTCATCGGAGCCGGCGCGCGCTGGCGATGCGGCCCCGGCCGCCGCCTCCCCCGACCGGGCCGCCGCCTGGGGATCCGGCCGGTGTGTCGAGTCGTGGAGTTCCCTGGGGAGGTCGTCCTCGTGGACCGTCTGGCCCTCGCAGACGGCGGTGGCGTATTCCAGTACGTTCTCCAGCTCGCGGACGTTGCCCGGCCAGTCGTGAGCCAGCAGCCGGCGCATGGCGGACGGCGAGAGCTTCACGGCGCGCCCCCGCTGCCGACCGATCCGACCGAGCAGGTGCCGGATGAGGGGGGGGAGATCCTCCTTTCGCTCGCGGAGGGGGGGCACCTCGATGGGGAGGACCCGCAGGCGGTAGTAGAGGTCCTCGCGAAACCGCTTGTCGGCCACCGCCTGGCGCAGGTCGACGTTGGTCGCGGCGATGACCCGGACGTCGGCGGTGCGGGTCCGCGAGTCTCCGACCCGCTGGAAGGTCCGATCCTCCAGCACCCGCAGCAGCTTGACCTGCAGCGGCTTGGGCAGGTCGCCGATCTCGTCGAGGAACAGGGTTCCCCCTTCGGCCAGTTCGAAGCGCCCCTGGCGATCTCGGAACGCGGAGGTGAAGGCGCCACGGACGTGCCCGAACAGTTCGCTCTCCAGCAGTTCGGCCGGCAACGCGCCGCAGTTGACGGCCACGAACGGGCCGCCGGACCGGGACGAGCGGTTGTGCAGGGCCCGGGCGATCAGTTCCTTGCCGGTTCCGCTCTCCCCGATGATCAGGGCGGTCGAGTCACTGTCCCCGAGGACCTCGATGAGGCGGAAGATCCGCTGCATGGACGCCGAGCGGGCCACCATGCCCTCGAACACCATCCGGCTGTCGTGATCGGACAGGTGATCGGCCTGGGAGCGCAGCATGATGTGGACCCGCCGCTCCTCGTCGCGAGCGGCGGAGAGGCTGACCGCCTCCCCGTCCCCATCGGCCCGCCGCAGGGTGGCGAAGAGCCCCTCCCGGCGCTCCCCTCGCTCCAGGGCGGTCTGCAGGGTCCCCCCCGCCTCCCAGGTCTCCTCGCCGAACAGGGTCGAGAGGTGGCGCCCGACCAGTTCCTCGGGCCGCCAACCGGTGAGGGCGGTCACCCCCGCCGAGACATCCTGGATGACCAGGTCGGCCCCGGTGCGCAGCCACACCCGACCCAGGGCCTGTGTCATGTGGTCCACGGGGCGTTGGCCGCGATCGGCCGTGGGGCCGGGGGGAGCCACCGGGAGCAGCACCTCGATGGCGCCGACGAGGTGGCCGGCGTCGTCGCGGAGGGCCTGCCCCTTCTTGCGCACGGCCCGACGGGTGCCGTCCTTCAGGTACAGCGTGATCTCGCCATCCGACCAGCCCCGCTCGAACACGCCACACCCGGACAGACAGCGGTGGCAGCGCACCGACGCGATGCACGGGTTGCCGATGGTCTCGGCGGCCGTGAAACCGGTCAAGGCCTCGGCCGCCGGGCTCCACTGCAGGACGCGGTGCTCGGAATCGACGACGAACCAGGCGACGTCGGCCAGATCGGCGGCGACGGACGCGGCGGTGACGTCGTCGGGCAGGTGGATGGCGGGGTCGACAGCGATGGCGGGGTGGGGGGAGAGGGGAGACTCCGGACCGGAGGCCGGGCCCCGGGGTGCCGGGGCACGAGGGCCAGGTCCGGGGGTGCCGAGCCGAGGATAGCCACCGGCAGGCCTCGGGGCATGGGGGGCATCGGTCACAGGGCGACGGAAGGCCGCCCGACATCTCCGTGCCGGTCCACCGACGCCCGGGGCAGGGGACGATAGGGGGACGGCGGACCCCGGACATGGAGCGACGGTGGGTGGACGGGTGGATGGCAGGGAGAGGCGGTCGCAGTCGTCGCCGGGCGAAGTCGATCCTGCGCTGTTCGACCGGTTGGTGGCGTTTCGCCGCGACCTGCACCGACACCCCGAGCTGTCCTGGCAGGAACACCGGACCGCGGAGCGAATCGAAGCCCACCTCGTCGACCTCGGGCTCCAGCCGCGCCGCCTCGCCGGCACCGCGGTGGTGGTGGACCTCCCCGGCGAGAGCGGCCTGGACCCGGCCCTGCCGCGGGTCGCGCTGCGCGCCGACACCGACGCCCTGCCGGTGCACGAGGCCACCGGCCTGCCGTTCGCCTCGGCGAACCCGGGGGTGATGCACGCCTGTGGACACGACGGACACAGCAGCATGTTGATCGGGGCGGCGGAGCTGCTCCACCGGACCCCCGCGTCCCTGCCGGTGCGGCTCATCTGGCAGCCGGCCGAGGAGAAGGGGGCGGGCGCCCCCGCCCTCATCGAGGCGGGGGTGCTCCAGGGGGTCGGGATGATCTTCGGCGGCCACGTCGACCGGCGCTACCCCCCGGGCATCCTGGTCGTGACCGAGGGGGCGGTCAACGCCTCCACCGACACCTTCTCCATCGAGATCCGGGGGCGCGAGGGCCACGGGGCTCGCCCCCACGAAGCCCTCGACGCCGTCGTGGTCGGTTCGCTGCTGGTGACCGCCCTGCAGACCATCGTCAGCCGCGAGGTGGATCCGGCGCAGGCCTCGGTGGTCACGGTGGGGTCGTTCCACGCCGGCTCGGCGCCCAACATCATCGCCGGCCGGGCGGTGCTGGAGGGGACGGTCCGGGCGCAGCACGATGCCGTGCGCCAGCGGCTCGTCGGCTCCCTGCGGCGGGTGGTCGGCGCCATCGGCCAGCTCCACGGCGCCCGCATCGAGTTCACCCATACCCCCGGCACGCCGGCGCTGATCAATCGGCCGGAGCCCACGGCCCTGGCCCGGCAGGCGGCCATCGACACCGTCGGGGAGGACCGCGTCGACACCCTCCACACGGCCAACATGGGCGGGGAGGACTTCGCCTTCTACCTGCAGCACGTGCCCGGCTGCTACATCCGGTTCGGCGCCCGGGTGCCCGGCCGGGAGGGCTTCCCGGCCCACTCCGGCGAGTTCGATTTCCACGAGGACGCCCTGGCCACCGGTGCAGGCTGGTTCTACGCGGTGGCCCACCGGGCGGCCCGCGCCCTGCGGGATGCGGCCGGAACGGGGGGCTGAGCCTCCGACTACTCCCGGCTTGCGGGGCGCAGCTCGATGGCCTGCCCCTCGATGGCGGCGTGGACCTCCAGCTTGGGGTCCCCCGCCGCGGCCAGCTCCCGGCAGCGCTCCAGCTTCCGGTCGATCATCTCGTCGTCGTGCATCGGGTCGTGGGAGAACAGGACGAGTCGCCTGGCCCGCGCCGCCAGCGCCACCTCCACCGCGTCGGTGTAGCAGGTGTGGCCCCAGCCGCGCTTGGACTCGTATTCCTCGGGGCTGTACTGGCTGTCGGCGATGTAGAGATCGGAGTCGGAGACGAACCGGACCAGCTCCTGGTCGCGCCGCCCGCCGTATTCGGCCAGCTCCTCGTCGGGCTCGTGTCGATCGGTGAGCAGGAAGCGGTAGGGCTCGGTGTCGGTGGCGTAGGTGATCACCGTGCCGTCCAGCTCGATCCGGTAGGCCATGGTGATGCCCGGATGGTTGACGTACATCGCCTGGACGGTGAACGGGCCGACCCGGAACTCCGGTTCACGGATCTCGTGGACGGTGATGGACGCGGCCATGTCGCCGAGGGCCACCGGAAAGTAGGCCGGATCCATCTGGCCGCGCAGCACCTTGGCGAGGGGCTTCTCCACCGACGGCGGGCCGTGGACGTCGATGCGGTTGGTCGGCACGTAGGCGGGGACGAAGAAGGGGAAGCCCTGGATGTGGTCCCAGTGGGTGTGGGTGATGAGCATGTGCAGGTCCCGGGGCCGGTCCTTGGCTTCGGCCTGCAGGCAGATGCCCAGCTTGCGCAGCCCGGTCCCGGCGTCGAGGATCAGCAGGTCGCGGCCCCGCTCGATGGTCACGCAGGGGGTGTTGCCCCCGTAGCGGATCGTGTCGGGGCCCGGCGCGGCGATGCTGCCCCGCACCCCCCAGAACCGGACCCGGACGGCGTGGATCAGGCGTTCGACGGCCTCGATGAGCTGGTGGCGACGGAAGGGCTTGCCCAGGAAGCTGTCGGCCCCCATTTCGAAGGCCTTGCGCTTGTCGGGGAGATAGCTCTGTCCCGAGACCACCATGATGGGCACCCGGTGGCCGTGGGGCGACTTGCGCAGCAACCGGAGGAACTCGAAGCCATGCATGTGCTTCATCAGCAGATCGGTGATGACCACATCCGGCTGCATGCGTTCGAAGGCCGCCAGCCCGGACTCCCCGTGGGGGGCGATGGTGACTTCGTAGCCCTCGGCCGACAGGATGGTCCGGATCAGCTCCTGCAGTGCGGGATCGTCCTCGACGAGCAGGATTCGGATTGGCGCGTCGCTCAAGGTTCCGTCCGTGGGCTCGGTTCAGTCGGCGGGGGGCCCGTGCCCCACCGATCATGGGCCAAGCGTAATGCATGTGCGGGCGTGGTGGGCAAGGATGCGCCCCCCGAGGCCGGCGCGGTGTGCCCGGACGCTGGCTTCTCGGGCTCGACCGCATACGAGGGGGCGATGGATTCCCTCATCGTCAGTGCCTGCCTGCTGGGGCGCCCCTGTCGCTACGACGGGGCGTCGAAGGGCTCTGGAGCGGTCGCCCGGTTCGCCGAGCGGTGGGAGGGGAGGGTGGTGGCGGTGTGCCCCGAGGAGCTGGGCGGGCTGCCGACGCACCGGCCCGCCGCCGAGCTGACCGGCGGCGACGGGCACGGTGTCCTGGAAGGCCGCGCCCGGGTGCGCCGGAGGGTGGATGGCGCCGACTGCACGGCGGCCTTCGTCGGCGGCGCCGAGGCCGCTCGGGCGGCCGCTCCCGACGCCCGGCGGGCGATCCTCAAGGCGCGCTCGCCATCCTGCGGCTGCGGGCGCACCTGGATCGACGGTCGCCTGGTGGAGGGCGACGGGGTGTTCGCCGCCCTGCTCCGGCGGCACGGGATCCCGATTGTCACCGACGAGCAGCTCGCCGCCGGGGCGGAGGAGGACCCGTGAGCCCGTCCCCCGGCGCCCCTCCCACCCTGCCAGGTGACCGCATCCGGCGGGTGGGCATCGTGTTCTCCGGCGGGCCGGCCCCGGCGGCGAACGCCGTGATCGCCGCCGCGGCCATCTCCTTCCTGGAGGACGGCCGGGAGGTGATCGGCTTCTTTCACGGGTTCAGCAACCTCGTGGCGTGGGACCCCGTCGATCACCGGCTGGTGGCCGATGAGCACTACCGGCGCCTGACCCTGGCCGACGTGCGCGGCATCCGCAACGCCCGCGGGGTGCTGCTCGGGACCTCGCGGGTGGGTCCGGGTGCGGAGGTGCGGACCCTCGACGATCTCGACGATCCGGCCCGCACCGGCAACCTGCGGCGGGTCCTGGAAGCGCTCGACGCCATGGAGATCGACGCGCTGGTGACCATCGGCGGGGACGGGACGCTGCGGGCCGCCTGGCTGCTCTACGAGTACCAGGCCCGGCTGCCGGAGGATTCCCGCCGGGTGGCGATCGTCCACCTCCCCAAGACCATCGACAACGACTACCGGGGCATCGACTTCACCTTCGGGTTCTTCACCGCGGTCGACGTGATGGCCAAGGAGGTGGAGAACCTGCGGGCCGACGCCGCAGCCACCAGCTCGTGGTTCATCATCGAGACCATGGGGCGGAAGGCGGGGTGGCTGTCGTATGGGGTCGCCATCGCCGGCGAGGCGGACCTGGTGCTGGCCGCCGAGGACGTCGACCCGACGCTGACCATCGACGGGACGGCGTCAGGGGCCCTGGACCTCGACCGGCTTGCCGCCCGGATCGACCTGGCGGTCGCCGCCGCCGAGGCTCGGGGCAAGCACCACGGGGTCGTCGTGCTGGCCGAGGGGCTCGCCGACCGGCTCCCGGCGGACATCATCGCCCATGCCGGCCGCAACGAGCAGGGAAACCTGGCCCAGGGCACGGTGGATCTCGCGCGGCTGGTGGCGGCGCGGGTGACCGAGCGCCACGCCCGCCGGACGGGGGTCCGCAAGCGGTTCAAGAGCCTGCAGCTCGGCTACGAGAGCCGCAGCGCCCCCCCGCACGCCTTCGACGTCATGCTGGGCAGCCAGCTCGGCATCGGGGCCTACCGGGCGCTGGTCGAGGAGGGGCTGGACGGGTTCATGGTCAGCGTCACCGGGCAGCTCGACCTGCACTACCTGCCCCTGCACACCCTCGTGGATCGGACCACCACCCGCACCGAGATCCGCTACATCCGACGGGACAGCGACCTCTACCGCCTCGCCCGGTTCCTCGAGGAGCGGACGGACCGGGGGCCGCAGTGGGGGCCGGGTCGGAGGCGGGAATGACGTCCTGGTGGTCGCACCGGTTCCTGCTCCCCGTCCTGCTGGTCGCCGGGGCGCCGGCCTGCGCGCCCAAGGCCCCCGACCAGGTCGGCGTCGCCTCGTGGTACGGCAAGGAGCTGGCCGGGCGCCCGACGGCGTCGGGCCGGCCGTTCCGACCGTCGCGGCGCACGGCGGCCCACCGCAGCCTGCCGTTCGGCACCGTGGTGCGGGTGACCCGACCCGATACCGGGCGGTCGGTCCGGGTGGTGGTCATCGACCGCGGCCCGCACGTCGACGGCCGGGTCATCGATCTGTCGCGCCGCGCCGCCCGCCGGCTGGACATGATCGAGCTGGGCCTGGCCACGGTCGAGCTGCGGGTGGTCGGCTGCCGGAAGCGCTACGGCGGCTGCGGAGACTGACCGAAGGACCGCCCGGGCCCGGCCCGGCGGCCGGGTTCAGAACGTCCCCTCCTGGTAGACGTTGACCACGTTGCCCTCGGGGTCGCGGATGGTGATGTTGCGCCCGTACTGGTCGCTGCGTTCGTCCTCGATGGCGATCCCCGCCAGGATCAGCTTGCGCTTGAGCGCCGGCAGGTCCTCGACCGACAGGTTGAGGTAGGGGCCGCGCCCGGTGGGCCGGACGAGGCTGCTGCCCTGCGAGGCGTCGACCAGGGCGATCCGGTAGGACCCGCCGGTGTCCAGGAAGACGTGGTGCCGTCCCTCCCGGCCGATGGGAAGGTTGAGCACCCGGGTGTAGAACATCTTGGTCTGCAGGTACTTGCGGCAGGGGATCGCCACTTCCATCAGCTTGGTCGGCATGGCGCGGATCCTCGGGACGCCTGGAGCATAGCGGGTTTCGAGGGCGGGGCGCCGGGATGTCAGCGGGCCGCCAGGGTGGCGTCCAGCTCCGAGCCGACCCGCACGAAGCCGGCGAACTCGTTCAGCGCCAGGGTCAACGTGGTGTGGGTGCCGCCCGGGAAGGTGCGGCCATCGCCCGACAACCACCGCCAGTCGTCGCCCTCCGGCAGGGTCACCTCCAGGGTGGCGGTCTCGCCATCGTCGGTGTCCTCGATGACCGGCGCGAAGAAGATGTCGCCACCGAGCACGTAGGCGTAGGACTTGCGGTCGACGAAGGCCAGGAGGCTGCGCCCCTCGGCGCGGGCCTCGGCTCCCGCCTCCCGCATCCAGGGGACCAGCGCGTGGTGCAGCTCCACGAGCTGCCGGTAGGCGGCGGTGACCTCCTCGTCGAAGCGCCACGGCCAGTGCTCGCCGCCCCCTCCGTTCTCCATCACCGGGCTGAACGCGCCGAGCTGCGCCCAGCGCAGGAACACCTCGCGGCTGCGCCCGAGGGGCTCGCTGCTGTCATCCCGGTAGCCGCCGATGTCGCTGCCGAAGGCCAGGTACCCGAAGTCGGCCGACCAGTAGTAGTTGTCCAGCGCCGCCCGGATCCCGTCGAAGCTGGCATCCTGGTCGCCGACCCAGCCGGCGACGAGGGTGTCGTGGGGCGCGAAGGCGACGGCGGCCCCCCCGATGCCGGCGCCGTAGTTGTCGACCGGTCGGGCGGTGATGATGCGGTCCTCGCCGAGCCGGTCGCGGGTGGTCTCGTAGAAGTCCCGGTAGTACCGCTCGCTGTACTCGGCGCGCTCGACGTCCCGGCCGGCGGCGGGGCTGTAGCGGGCGGCGATGGCGCTGAAGTCGAGCCCGTCACACTTCCAACCGTCGATCCCCTGGTCGAGGATGGGCTGCATCAGGGCATGCCAGGCATCGACGGCGTCGGGGTTCCAGTAGTCGATGAGGCTGCCCTCGCCCTTCCACCAGTCGATGACCGCCGGGCCGCTGTCGGCGTCGTACTGCATGAACCAGCCGTTGGCGGCCCACTCGCTGTACAGGGGATCGGCGTCGATGTTGATCGCCGGGACGATCCAGAGCATCACCCGGATGTCGCGGTCGTGCAGCTCGGCGATGAGGGCATCGGGGTCGGGGAAGCGCTCCGGGTCCCACTGGAAGTCGTTGTAGGCCGTCTCCCAGGGCGAATCGATGATCACGGCGGCGACGGGGATGTCGGCCTGCGCGTAGCCGTCGACCATCTCGATGACGCTGTCCTGGGTGCTCTCGTCCTCCCACACCCAGTGCTGCCAGGCCCAGGCCGGGAAGTCCAGCGCCGGGACCGTCGCCCCCGAGTCGGCGCCGCCATCGCCGGAGTCGGACATCGCGCCGGAGTCGGTCCGGGTGGAGGTACAGGCCAGCATCAGGAAGAGGATCAGCGTCACGACGGGCTCCGGTGTGGGGAGGCAGGGTACCCGAACGGCGTTGGAAGGGGGGACCCCCGGGCCGCGCCGGGGGGCGGTGCCGCGGCCACGGCACTCCCGGGGCCGGACACCGCCGGCCGCTCAGGGTTGGTCGTCGGACTGCAGCGAGGAGGTGCCGGTCTTCCCCGTGCCCACGTCCCTCGCGATCCCGGTGCTCGCTCCTGTGGTGCCCCCGGCATCGCCCGACCCGCCTGGCGGACATGTTGTCGCTGGGGTCTGGATGACCTAAGGGGGGCGCCCCCCGGAGCCCCGCCGTGGACCCTGCCTGGCTGAGCGCCCTGACCTTTCTCGGCGTCGCGTTCGTCGTCGCGGCCGGGGCCCTCGTGGGCGCGCGCCTCCTGGGTGTGAAGTCCCGGGTGGACGTGCCGACCCGGCGGGACACCTACGAGTGCGGGGAGGAGCCGGAGGGGGTGGCCTGGGTGCGCTTCCACCCGCGGTACTACCTGGTCGCCCTGCTGTTCGTGCTGTTCGACGTCGAGACGGTGTTCATCCTGCCGTGGGCCCTCAACCTGGACGACCTCGGGCTGCTGGCGCTGGTGGAGATGGTGGTGTTCGTCGGGATCCTGCTGCTGGGCTGGGCCTACGCGGTCCGCAAGGGGGCGATCGAGTGGCAGTGAACGAGCAGGACCAGGCCTTCCGGCACCCGCTCTACGACATGGTGGAGGGGGTGGCGCGGTTTCCCGGCGTCGACGTCGCCTTCACCACGGCCGACAAGGTGCTGACCTGGAGCCAGCGCAACTCGCTGTGGGTCTTCCCCATGGCCACGTCGTGCTGTGGCATCGAGTTCATGGCCGCCTCGAGCAGCCGGTTCGACCTCGACCGGATCGGGACGATCCCCCGGGCCACGCCGCGGCACTGCGACGTGATGATCATCGCTGGCACCATCACGGTGAAGATGGCGCCCCGGGTCAAGAAGCTGTGGGACCAGATGCCCGAGCCCAAGTGGGCCATCGCCATGGGGAGCTGCGCGATCTCGGGCGACTTCTACCGGGACATCTACAGCGTGGTCCCAGGGGTCGACACCTTCATGCCGGTGGACGTCTACGTCCCGGGCTGTCCGCCCAACCCCGACGGCCTGCTCGAGGGGCTGCGCCGCCTCCAGGACAAGATCCGTCGCAAGCGGGCCGGCGAGTGGGTCGAGCCCGACCGGCGGCCTCCGCCGGGGATGCGGGCTCCGAGCATTCCCCGCATCGGCGACCCCGCCCGGTCGCCGCGCATCGACGATGCACAGCTCGACAGCGTCATGCACCTCGACCCGGGCGGGGCCCTGCGGCGTTCGGGGGCGCCGCCGCTGCCCCCCGTCCCACCGGCCGAGGAGGAGGGCTGATGCCGCCTCGACACGAGCCGTTGCCCGCCGACGTCGCGGCCTGGGCCTGCGAGTTCCTGGGGGTGGACGAGCTGCCGCCGGAGGGGCCGTTCGTCCCCCGCGATCGGCTGGTCGAGTTCGCCACCGCGTTGAAGAACGACCACGACTTCCTGTTCTTCGTCTACTGCGCGGCCACCCACTACCTCGCCGAGGGTGAGCCGGGCAGCGATGGCGCCCTGCCGGACCGGACGGTGGTCGCCTACCGGGTGCGCCGCCTCCCCGACCGGCGGAGGGGGCGCCCGACCCAGACCTTCCCCTTCCGGGTCGTCGTGCCCACCGGCGAGTCGACGCCGAGCCTGGCGGGTGTGTGGGTGGGGGCGGACTGGCAGGAGCGTGAACAGCTCGACCTCGTCGGTACCGTGTTCCAGGGCCACCCCGATCCCCGCCGGGTGATGATGCCCGACGACTGGCCGGGCCACCCGCTGCGCCGCGACTACGCCATCGACACCGCGCACTTCCCCTGGAGGTAGCCCGCCCGCCATGCCTTCCGCTGCTTCGCCAGTCCCCGGTGCACCGGCGCCGGTCCGTTGGACCGAGGTGGGGGGCGTGCGCATGCCCCTGGACCTGCTGCTGCCGAGCTGGCCCGACCCGCACCTCGACCTCGGCGAGTACGACCCCGAGGCCGATCTCGTCGCCCTGAACATGGGGCCCCAGCACCCGTCGACCCACGGGGTGTTGCGGGTGAAGCTCTACCTGGACGGCGAAACGGTCGTCAAGGCCGTCCCCTACGTCGGCTACCTCCACCGGGGCGTGGAGAAGCTGTGCGAGAAGCTGACCTACGTCCAGATCACCCCCATCGTGGACAAGAACGACTACGTCTCGCCCATGATGAACGAGTGGGCGGTCAACGCCGCCTTCGAGGCGCTGCTCGGGGTGGAGCCGCCGCCGCGGGCCCAGTACATGCGCACGATCTTCGCCGAGATCCAGCGCATCGCCAGCCACCTCATCTCGATCGGCACCTGGGGCCTGGACATGGGGGGGGCCATCGGCGGCGGGGCCACGGTCTTCCTGTACTGCCTGCGGGAACGCGAGCTGATCCTCGACCTGTTCGAGGAGGTGACCGGCTGCCGCTTCCACTACAACACCCACACCGTGGGCGGGATGCGCCACGACCTGCCGGCGGGGTGGGACAAGCGGGCCAAGGCGGTGCTCGACCGCATCAGCGCCCGCACCTGGGAGTACGAGCGCTTCCTGCTCGACAACCCCATCTGCCGCCAGCGCGCCGAGGGCATCGCGGTGGTCGACCCGACCCTGGCCATGGAGCTGGGGGTGTCGGGGCCCATCCTCCGGGCCAGCGGCGTCGACTACGACATGCGGCGAGACGCGCCCTATGGCGCCTACGGCGACATCGACATCCAGGTGCCCGTCCGCACCGAGGGCGACGCCCTGGCCCGGGCGCTGGTCCGGATCGCCGAGATGCGGGAGAGCGCCCGGATCGCGAGCACCCTGCTCGACGGGGTGCCCGAGGGACCCATCGGGGCGCTCAAGCCGGTGAAGCTGCACGGAGCGGTGAAGCTCAAGGATGGCGAGGAGGGCTACGCCGCCATCGAGTCGCCGCGGGGTGAGCTGGGCACCTACGTGGTGGCCGCCCGGGAACGCCGGGGTGCCGCCAGCCCCTACCGGTTGAAGATCCGGTCGCCCTCGTACCACGCCATCTCGTTGCTCCCCTGGTTGTGTCCGGGGCACACGCTGTCCGACGTCGTGGTGATCATCGGCTCGATCGACCCGATCATGGGCGAGGTGGACCGATGAACGGCGCCCCTCCCGTGGCGGCCTCCGGGCTGCTGTTCAACAGCGCGCCGCTGCACGCCCTGGTCCTGGGCCTGGTGGTGGTCAGCCTGTGCATGGGGGTGGCGGCCTGGTCCATCTGGTACGAGCGCAAGTTCGCCGCGCGGATGCAGAACCGGCCCGGGCCGACCGAGGTCGGCCCCTGGGGCCTGCTCCAGCCCATCGCGGACGGCCTGAAGATGCTCCAGAAGGAGGACATCGTGCCGGCGGCGGTGGACCGGCCGCTGTTCGAGCTGGCCCCGCTGCTGGTCGTCGTCGCCTCGCTGGGGACCCTGGCGGTGATCCCCTGGGGGGACGGCCTGGTCATCGCCGACCTGCACATCGGGGTGCTGTTCGCGCTGGCCCTCTCCAGCCTCATGCTGCTGCCGGTGTGGATGGCCGGGTGGGCCAGCAACAACAAGTACGCGCTGCTGGGCGGCATGCGGGCGATCGCCCAGGGGGTCAGCTACGAGATCCCGCTGCTGCTCGCCGCCACCGTGCCCATCGTGCTGGCCGGCAGCTTCCGCCTGGGCGACATCGTCGAGGCCCAGGCCGGGCTGCGGTGGTTCGCCCTGTGGCCGCCGGGTCCGGGGGCGGTGGCCTTCGTCCTGTTCTTCATGGCCTCGCTGGCCGAGGCCAACCGCATCCCCTTCGACATCCCCGAGGCCGAGAGCGAGCTGGTGGCCGGCGTGACCGTCGAGTACACCGGCATGAAGTTCGGGATGTTCTACCTCGCGGAGTACCTGCACACCCTCATCGCCAGCGCCATCGCGGCGACCCTGTTCCTGGGTGGATGGGACATGGGCCCGCTGGGGGCGGGGGTGCACTGGATGGTGCTCAAGACGCTGGTCCTGTTCGCGGTGATCTTCTGGATCCGGTGGTCCTGGTTGCGGCTGCGCGCCGACCAGCTCATGGCCTTGTCGTGGCGTTGGCTGGTGCCGCTGGGCCTGGTCCTGGTGATGGCCTCGGCGACCTGGGTGGTGCTGGCATGAGCCTGTTCGATGCGCTCGCCATCTCCTTCCGGAACCTGTTCCGGCCCAAGGTCACCGAGCCGCTGCCCTGGAAGCAGGCTCGTCCCCGGGCCGACCGCTACCGGGCCAGCTTTGCGCTGGTCCACGACGAGCACGGCGAGGAAGCCTGCATCGGCTGCAAGATGTGCGAGAAGATCTGTCCCTCGCAGATCATCACCGTCACGCCGGGCGGAAAGGTGGAGTCCCCGGCGACGGGGAAGAAGCGGGGCACCTGCGCCGACTTCACCTTGGACCTGAACGCCTGCATCGTCTGCGAGCTGTGCGTCCAGGTCTGCCCCACCGACGCCATCATCATGGTGCGGGTCCAGGAGAAGCCGGGCTTCGACCGGACCGACCTGCTGCTGACGATGGAGCGGCTGTACGCCAACGAGCACAAGCCCCTGGCCTGGAGCAGCGGCAGCGTCCTGGTCGGGATGCAGGACCCCAAGCGTGTTGCCCCGGCTGCCCCGGGCGAGGGGGAGGACTGATGGGCGCCTGGATCCTGTTCGCCGTCGTGGCGCTGTTGCTGGTGGGGTCCGCCCTGATGGTCGTGCTGTCCATGGACCTGGTGCACACCGTGCTGTGGCTGGCGGTGGGCCTGGTGACCACGGCGGTGGTCTACGTGGCCCTGTCCGCCGACTTCCTCGCCGCGGCGCAGGTCCTGCTGTACACCGGCGGGGTGGTCACCCTGATGTTGTTCGCCGTGATGCTGACCCGCCGGCTGGCCGGCGCGGGGGTGGCGGTG